>JAPLFT010000006.1 GCA_026390535.1 Pseudomonadota bacterium | reverse complement strand
TAACATTATTCTCATCTAATCTGTGTTCTCAGATTATTAAATCAAATAATATTAATTATAAAGATGTAATAAAAGAGGTAGAGAAGGCACAAAATTGTATAGTCTCTAAAGATGATATCTGTAAAATTCATGAAAAATTTGCATCGATCTTAAGCCTGGAATTACTTTATGCAAATGGTCTAATAGATAATGAGACTAACACAAGAATTCAGACTATTTTATTTTATCACCATTCAAAAGGAGATAGTGGCACATCGCCAGGTCTTGCTTTGGGAAAAATAAGTAATTATGTTTCCCCCTCGGAAAAGGAGCATATTTACAAATATCTTAAGCTTTTCATTACAAATAAGTATGTCCCTATATCAAGTAGAATAAGTAGCGCAGAGGCACTTGGCGATATAGAGATAAATTTCTCTATACATGATATCTCTGTTCTTCTAAAGGAATTGGCCTCTGACATGAGCAAAAGGACTTATGACGGCAATGATGAGAACGGTAAGATATCTTCTTCGTTGTTCAATTCTCTTGCCAACATTTACTACAGAACAAAAGACTATGCGGCAAAAGATATTCTAATCATGTATTCCAATATGAATCTTGGAGTATATCCATTAACTCAGATGGTAGAGGCAAATTTGGTTGCAGGTGAACAAGGGATAAAAGAGACACTTCCAGATCTAAAACGTATAGCAAGATGGCACGAGGTAAATAAGGCAGGGGACCTATTAGGTATTTGGGCTATCCCGCTTGATGTTAGTCGCAGAGCCTGGTCTTTGATACCATTGCATATCAGATATGCCGAGAATATCCAATATCCACAAATCGGTACTGTAGAGGATATTCTAGACAAAACATTGTGGGTTATGTGGAAAACAGACGAGGATCTAATAGCTCTTTTTGCTTGCGAGATGGGAATAAGTTCAATTTTAAGCATCTACGGGACAGAGTTAGGGGCGGCATCTTCTCAGCTTGCATATGAAACGGGTGGAATCATAGCCGCGCAACAAGGAACGACCTTATCGTATGAATTAGGCGTTAACACAGCCTCAAGAGAATTAGGAATGGCCTTTTGGTCAACTAACACAGGCAAGATACTTAAAAGAGTTATGGACGTTGCAAAAAAATTTAAAGCCAATATATATAAGATCAAAAGTTTTGTTATAAAACCAGAAAAACCTATCGTTTTTGAAGAATTAATATCTACATCCAAGCTTGACGCTAATGGTAAGCAAGAGGTTTATAATTATATTGAAAATTATATTAAATCAGAACGCTTAAAAGGAAAAACAGCAAACATTGAAGATATAAAAATAATAATTCAATTAAAAGAAGAAGAACAAATACTAAAAACCGTAAGTTCCGCTGGATTGTTCTCTAAAGAAGAACAATCCTTAGTTTATTCAGCCTATCAAAAAAATAATCCCTTGTTATTAAAGGATTTAAACGAACAACAAAGATCATTCTTGGCCGATCATGGGTTATTTGATAAAGATGCGATTCCCTACAAAATAGTCATAAAAGCTAAACCAACAGTTGTTACGGAAGAGAATAAATTTATTCGTGAATCAAAATTAAGTAAATACGGCAAGGATAAAGTAATTGATGATTTTAAAGGGATGGAAACCACCGTAGATGAGTTAAAGGCGTATTTAGCTTCTATGGAGCAGAAAGAGATTGAAGAGATTTTACCATTATTAAAATCTATTGAATTAGACGAGGATCAGGCTGAAGCTGTACTTGAAGCTTATTACACCGGCGATTTCTCTAAATTAAAAATACAGACATTTAAAGGATGTCAAAAAAGAATATTGATACGAAATGAAATCGTGCCTCCGGAAACCTTTTATGATGAATATTCCGGTCCTCCTCCAATAGAAAAAGAAACTGCTGTTGTTGGCAATGAAAATAAACTTATTGTAGCTTATGAACGATCTGACATTGAATCTGTATTAGATGAAATTTCTAATAATAATACTATGGGTAAAAGGACTGTTGAAGAGGTCCGCACAATAATGTCTAAAATAGAAAAAGATGGTCTAGGAAATGGCTATGGTAATGAATTATTCCGTAATGGAAAAGCTAATATCTTGAGCAGAAAATTTTTAAGCAAAAAATCAACTGTTTATGAAATCCGCGTGGGTTGTGGTTCTGGAATAAATATTAGGGTATATTTTTCAATAGAAAAAAATAGTAATAAAATATATTATTTATTTGCTGAAAAAAAGAAACCGGAAGAAATAACGTTAGCAGTGGTCAGTACAATAACACAAACTATGAAAAATTTGGGGATATGGTAAATATTTTTAATATATAATTTTTCGTGTAAAATCCGCATAATTAAACTAGACTCACTTATTAATGATGATGAATAAGAATCTTACAAAGACGATAAAAGAGCTGATCCTTTTTTCTTTTCCTATAACCATAGGACAGGTCAGCCATATGCTTATAGGTGCAGGTGATGTGTTTGTTGCATCCCATCATGGACGACAAACCGTAGCGGCAATGGGTATAGCAAACGGAATAAGCGCGCCGATATTCCTTATAGGTCTCGGATTATTGTTGGGAATATCTCCCACACTTTCCAAAAAAAGAGGCGAAAATTTTGATACTAGTCAGTATTTTTATACATGTATATTGTACGCCTTAATAATAAGCGTTGTGTTCATGTCTATAACGATATCGCTGGTTCCTATAGTTAAACATCTGGGGTTTGACCCAAGCCTTGTACCGTTGATACAGGATTATCTGTTCTTAGTAAGTTTTTCCTATACCGGAGCATATATATTCATCGCAATAAAAGAGTATCTGCAGTCCATGGAACATGTAGTGTTTGCAAATATCGTATCTACGGTTGCCGTATTTTTAAACGTATTTTTGGGTTATATAATGGCATTTGGAATATTCATATTCCCGGAATTAGGAATACGCGGACTTGCATACGCTGCAATAATTATAAGATTCTTAATCGCTATAACTATTTTTATATATTCCAGGCGTTATAGCAGAACACAATTTTGCATAGTAAAGAATTTTATGAAGCGTGTCCTTAAATTCAGTTTACCTATATCCATGAGCATTCTGTTTGAGGTGTTGGCATTTACAGTGGTAATGATACTTATAGGAAGAATTGGAGTTATGTACGCCGCTATACACAGTATTGCCCTAACGCTGGTATCCATTACATACATGGTACCATTATCAATATCCAATGGAGTAGGGGTAAAGATAGCCTATTTTTATGGCAGGAAAAACCTGGATAGGATAAAAGATTTTAGTAAAGCTGCCCTGATAATTTCTATGACGTTCATGGCCTTTTCCGGTCTCTGTCTATACCTGTTCCCGGAAACTATTTTAAGAATATTTACGCCGGACACAGGAATAATCACTGCCGGTGTTTCCATAATAATCGTATGCGCGGCATTCCAAATATTCGACGGGGCACAGGTTACATTATCCGGGATATTAAGAGGTTTGGGCATAACTCTACCCACATCAATTATAGTATTGATCGGATATTGGTTAATGGGATTGCCGCTGGGGTTTTATTTTGGTTATGTTAAAGGGCTTAATGCCCTCGGTTTCTGGATAGGACTTGCTATCTCTCTGTTTATTATCGCTATATGTCTTTTTATGTACCTGAAACTTACTTTAAAAAGACTTCCTGCAAAATTTCAGTCAAAATAAGTTTATTTAAGTATTTCTTCGTGTTTATGTTTCACATTTTTTGCACTTACGAGATAAATAACATCCTCGGCTATATATTTGGCATGATCACACATTCTTTCCAAATGTTGAGCAACTAAAAACAAAGATAAACTCCTTGGTATGGTAGTAACGTCTTTTGTCATATATTCCTCAACTAATTTTTTATGTATTTCAGTCCTTAAATTATTAGCCTCGGAATCCAATTTAATAACATTTTTTGCGGCATCAAGATCCCTGTTAACAAAGGAATCAATAGAACCCTTTACCATTTTAATAGCCAGATCACTCAGCATCGGTATATGTACAAGCACTTTGAGTGCCGGCTCTTTGGAAAGATCCCGTGCCCTGTGTGCAATGTTTACGGAAAGATCCGCTATTCTTTCTAATTCTGAGTTTATTCTCATACCTGTGGCAATAAACCTTAAGTCACTTGCAAGAGGTTGTCTTTTTGCCAGAAGCTCTATTGAATAATCTTCTATCTCCAGCTCAAATTCGTCTATCTTGATATCATTATCAATTACGTTCTGGGCAAGTTCCTTATTCCTATTTTTTAATGCTTCTATGGCAAGATATATTGATTCCTCTGACAAAGATGCCATTTTTAATAATTTACTGTTGAGCTTTTGAAGTTCCTCATCAAAATGTCTTTCTATCATTTTATCCTCCCTACCCTATTTATCCCTATATTATCCGAATCTTCCTGTAATATAATCTTCTGTAATTTTGTTTTCCGGATTTGTGAACATAATATTCGTTTTATTATATTCGACTAGTTTTCCCATCATAAAGAATGCGGTGTAGTCAGATACTCTGGCCGCCTGTTGCATGTTATGAGTAACTATTATTATGGTATATTTTTTCTTTAATTCCTGTATGAGCTCTTCTATTTTTAGTGTTGCAGTTGGGTCTAAGGCAGATGCCGGTTCGTCCATTAAAAGTATTTCCGGTTCAACGGCCAGTGCTCTGGCTATGCACAGTCTCTGCTGTTGTCCTCCGGATAAATCAAATGCGCTTACGTTAAGTCTGTCTTTGACTTCTTCCCAAAGAGCCGCACCTTTTAGACTTTCTTCAATTTTCTGGTCAATAAAATCCCTGTTGGTTATACCGTTTATCTTAAGGCCATATGCTACATTTTCAAAAACAGTTTTGGGAAATGGATTTGATTTTTGAAAAACCATTCCGACCCTTCTCCTTAATGCAACTACGTCTATATCCTTGTGTAATATGTCTTCTCCGTCTATTATTATTTGCCCCTCATATCTTGCGGACAGGATAAGATTGTTCATAAGATTAAGGCTTCTTAAAAAAGTGGATTTTCCACATCCCGATGGACCTATGATGCCGGTAACGGAATTCTTTTCTATTTTTATATTAACATCCGTAAGCGCTTTCACATCGCCATAGTAGAAATTAAAGTTTTTTGTTTTTATAATAATATTCTTCTCCATGTTATTCCTTCCTGTTCTTTCTAAGACGATATCTCAAAATTATAGCACCAAGGTTCATCATGAACACCAGAACTATCAAAACCATTGCTGTTCCATACGCCAGTGGTCTTACAAGTGTGATGTCGTGATGCTGCGTGGCCATTATATAGAGATGATACGGCAGGGCCATGAATTGATCAAAAAGTCCCTTTGGCAGATAGGGCAGATAAAAAGCTACTCCCGTAAATAATATAGGAGCTGTTTCTCCCGCCGCTCTTGAAAGACCCAGGATAGTCCCTGTTAGCATTCCGGGTATTGCATACGGAAGCACGTTGGTTCTTATAGCCTGCCATTTTGTTGCACCAAGTGCCAGTGATCCTTCTCTAAATGACATCGGTATATTTTTTAACGCCTCTTCTGACGCAGTTATCATCATCGGTAATGTCATAAGACTTAAAGTTAAACCGGAAGCAAGAATACATGTTCCAAGATGCATAAATTCCACAAATAACATTACCCCGAATAATCCATAAACTATGGACGGCACTCCGGCCAGATTCCTTATTGATATCCTTATCAGCCTTGTAAACATATTTTGTGTTGCATACTCATTTAAGTAGATTGCACATCCCATTCCCAGAGGAATAGAAAATATCGCAGTTATGACAGTAACAAAAAATGTTCCGATTATGGCTGGCATTATGCCGCCCTTGGTCATCCCGTCTGTAGGTGCTTTGGTTATAAAATCCCAGCTTATGGCACTGTGTCCGTTAATTATTATATTTGTAAATATGACGACAATTATAAGAACAACTACGATCAGGCATAGTGTTAATATTCCAAATCCGATCTTCTCTGTAATGTTATTCCGTCTATTCGTCATAATTTTGGTCTTCTATTAAATATAATATCTGCTGTAAGGTTCACCGCGAATGTAATCAGGAATAATGCCAAGCCCACTGCAAATAGTGCATAATAATGTGTACTGCCGTATGCAACTTCTCCCAATTCTATTGCTATGGCCGAGGTCATTGTCCTTACTGAATCCGTAAAACTTGTAGGCATCGCGTTAGCACATCCTGTTGCCATCAACACCGTCATTGTTTCCCCTATCGCCCTGCCCATTCCCAGCATAACAGCTGCAATTATTCCGGAAGCAGCCGCAGGAATTCTTACCCTGATTATCGTCTGCCATTTTGTTGCACCAAGTGCCAGGGACGCTTCCGTATATGATTTAGGAACACCTTTAAGCGCATCCTCTGTAAGGCTTATTATCGTCGGTAACGCCATCACACCTAAAAGTATTGACCCGTTAATGGCATTTAGCCCATCCGGTAAATTAAATATTTTTGCAATATACGGCCCGACCAGGGTAATTCCTATAAATCCTATTACTACCGATGGAATACTCGCCAAAATTTCTACAACAGGTTTTGCTATTTCTCTAACCCTGCTACTGGCAATGTCGGATATGAACGCCGCTGTTCCAATACTTATAGGGACAGCAAATATCATGGCACCTATTGTGACCATCAATGTGCTGACGAGCATAGAGAGTATGCCGTAAGACGGTTTCACGTAAGACGTAGGATTCCAGTTAAAGCTGAATAAAAATTCTTTGATCGATATTTCTTTAAAAGCGGGAATAGAAGCCCATACCAATAATGCAAAAATGCCTATCAGTATTAAAATTACCAATAGGCCATTAAAAAGGAAGCATCCATGAATGGATGCTTCCTTTACCTTCTTCGAGAGAGAGAGTTTGTTTCTCGTAGAGAGCTTGTTCTCCGAGTCGTTACAGTTGCCGCTGCCCATTTAGCTCTTTTTAGCCTTTGCCCCTTTTTTCACTTTTACTGTTACAGCTTTTTCCATTGTTATGCCTAACAAAGCATAATTGGATTCTTTCTGTTTATCATTGATAGGAAAGAATCCTTCTTCTGTTACTACCTTCTGCCCTTCTGCACTTACTTCATAAGCAAGAAAATTCTTAACATCTTCAGAAATATTTCCGCTTATATACTGATACAACGGTCTGGAGATAGGATAAAGTTTTGTCTCAACATTGTTAAATGTAGGTTTGTAAGCTTTTTCTCCAGTTTTGGATGCAATAGCCAATACTTTTATTTCTTTCGAATTCTGTGTATAGCCGGCACCGACATAACCAATGCCTGAAACTGCATTCTTAACGGATTCAACTATCTGAGCATTACCATTCATTTCTTTTACTTCTTTTGAGTAATCTGCTTTTACAACATGCTCCCTGAAGAAATCAAAAGTTCCTGAGTTAGGCTGTCTTCCATAGAGACTTATAGACATGTCCTTCCCGCCTATATCCTTCCAATTTGTCACTTCTCCTCTATATATCTTGCCCAATTGTTCGATCGTCAGACTGCTAATTTTGTTGTTTTTATTGACGATAACACTCAAACCATCAATACCTACTATTATCTCATTAACCTTATCCTTAGCCATTTCTTTTTCTTTGGGCTTTATTTCTCTTGAAGAATCCGCAATACTACAGGTCCCGTTCAAAAGAGCGGCTATACCGGTACCGGATCCTCCGCCGGTGACAGATATAACCTTGCCGGGGTTCTTTGCCATGTATTTTTCTGCAAGTACCTGGACCGTGTTAACTAACGTGTCAGAACCCTTTATCTGGATCATCGGTTTGTTCGTTGTATTAGTCGTCGGTGTAGTTTCTGCAAGAACGCTCGCCGCAAAAATCAAAGTAAACCCTAAAACCATCTTCTTCATAAATTTTATCCTCCTAAATATTACGACTTAGTAGCTATACTGTGTTGAAAGCATTATTCTCTTGGCTATGGTCGCTTTTGTCGACGGGATGTATTCCTGATCATATGTAAGGGCTGCCTGAAGTTTTCCGTCAAACCATTTTGTGTTTGCGCCCATAACAACTAGATGATCAGGGGTTCTTTTGCCGGTAGTTGCGGATGTGTCTGTATAGTCCCATCTAACAATTGGTTGGAACATGCTGCATATTTCATAACTTGCAAAAAAACTGGCTCCGCTGATGTAAGTAGCTGCGTTTGTGCTGTATGATTTTAGATATTCAAGAGATGTTGATAACTTATCATATTTATAACCTAACAGCAAGCTATACCAGCTTCTGGAAATTGACATAAGAACCGCTTTCCAGTTAAGACCAAGAGACAGGTCCTTTAAAGCAGCGTTAACATTCTTGAATGGAAATACTGTAACATCAAGCCTGACTGCTCCTGCATTTATATTGTCATTATTCGGATTTACGGAAAATTCGCCATTGGAGCTAACTCCTGTTACATAAGCGATATTTGTTTTTACTGCATCATCAAAGAAATTTTTGGAAACCATAACGCCGAGATCTCTTTTTCCGTTAGCAAGGATTTTATCTTCCAACGGCTTATATATGAATCTGAAAGGCTGATAATAGGTTTCCATCTTATAGTTGGGGTTTGCGTATACACCTGCTGTAAGCTTTATACCAAGATCACCAGAAGTCCTGGTTAAGTCGTTAATAGTAAAATATGCTTCATTAACAAAAAAGCCCAAATAGTCATTGGATGTCCCCGTGCTTACTCCCTGAATAGCACTCTGTCTCTGGAATTCAGGATTAAATAGAACAGATAGATTAGGTGTAACGGTTTTTTCTATTACTATACCGGATGAATCAAATTCAAGACTGTTCTTTCTTGATACAGAATCATTTGTTTCCCGAACTCTTAAATACGGTTTTACCTTAAGGCTTTCTACAAATGATTGATCCTGTGTGTCTTGTGAGTAACCCGAAAATGCAAACAGCGATAAAAACAATAAACCTAAAAACTTCATTACATTACCTCCCGAGTTTATTAATACCGCTCAAATATAGCAATACACAGTGTCTTAATTGTTACAGAATTGTGACAACTATGTGAACTCCTTAAAAACCTCTGCCCTTAAGTCGCCTGTTCAAAAGTTCATAATAAAACCGAGTTTAATTTGTTCACAGGATTTTCACGTCCGTTTCATAAATTAGCCTTATTCAAATGTTATAAAAAAATCGCAATCATGAAGATAACATTAATCATAATACCCTTTTCCCTTGGCCTCTGTTTTAATCTATCGGCAAATATAAATACGTCGATAAATGAAAAGACTCTGATAATAGTCAAGTCCAGCACATATAATCAGCAATTAAAATCTCGTCTCTCTGCCAGTAATCCGGAATTACCATTTTCTGATGATCGCTGTGGTGACTCGCAGATAGAATCCAATCTTAAAAAGGATAATAACCTTGCCCTTATGGATATCGAGGGAAGTTATCATACTCTAAATTGTAATTATTGCAGGAACGGAATTTATTACGACGTTAGATCAACAGATGCGCCTCAACAGTTTTACGATTCAACCGCCCGATGGATTGTTCGGAGGAAGCAAAGCAGTTATAGATTGTATGGAAAAAATAGAGATAATAGATCAGATTCTCTCTTCCGGTAATTCTGCAAAGATAACGCTTAAAGAATGCGGAGATAGATGTCCGACTTTTTTTGAGCCTAATAAAACCGTATTGGACGGATATCTCGTTTCTATAGACAAGGGAGAGCCTTTGTCTGATGATTTAAAATTCACCTTTCTCAGGAACAAACTAGATAAATATTCAAAAGAATATCCCCAGATATATGATAATCCGGCTTATCAGATAGCTGATTATAAAAAAGCCTCTGAGGCCAAAACCACGTTAGAACTTCTTCAGCAATATAGAGATAAAATATTAAGAAATGCCTCTACCTGTAAAGATAAAGAAAATTGCAAGAAAGTCCTTTCAAGTATAAGAAATTACCAAAACTGGTATATGGGGCAAAATGAACAGGGAAGGGAAAATTCAGGCTTTCTGGCTAATCTAAGCCGGTCATTAGGCCTTTCTAATTTCACATCTTACGATGCATCAATGGCTTATTTTAATTCTTTAGAACCAGGCTCATTAAATACTGATAAAAATCCTTATGTAACACCTGTAACAAGATTACAGCCTGTAGAGATGGCCAGTCTCCACGATCTTTCTAAAAGCACCGGCATAATGGAGGCCTGTAAGAAAGTAATCGGAGATTCAGAACATATAATTGATAATATAACTTCTAATCTTAAGAGTTATATCCAGAACGATACACCATCTGCAGAATATATAAAAAACATAAACATATCGCTTGAATCGCAGCCTAAAGACATTGCCGTATTAAACGACATGGTAAAAGACGTGAGTGATATAAAATTAAAAAACATATTCTTCGGATTGATCTCTAATAGATATAAATTCAAAACACCTCATGTGGCTATGGTCGGCGATAATTTATTGGATATACTGATGCCGAAAGAACAGGCCGATCTGAAAAATAAACTGATAAAAACATTCGGTACGCAAAGGATAAACAGAGCTATTTCAACAGCCCTGAATGAATATGTTTCTCTAGTCGGTGCAGAAAAGACCAGGCGTTTATTCTCTTATTCCGATAATCTGAAAAAAGAGATCAAAGATGATTTTAATTCGGAAATAAAGAGAATGAACATGGCCTGCAAAGCCGTTAATATTTTACATTCGGATATGATGACAGGTAAAAAAAATCCGGATCTGGAAGAAATAGTAAGCGCTGTAAATGAAAGTTATAAGGCCAAGCTTGCGCCAATGGCCGTAGTTTATAATCCTGACGACAAATCCTGGAGAACCATGAATGACTTTAATGTAAATGGTTCCAAAAAAAATATAGAAGAAAAAAGAGAAGAGATAAGGAAATATCTTGGAGATAAAAGATATTACGAACTATATCGTCAGGCTTACGATAAAAGTTATGCTAATAATAATAGTCACTCATCTGAAAAGTTGCGTCTTCCCACAAGTGATGAGTTAAATAATATACAATATTATGGAGAAACCGGGTTTGACCTGCTGTTACAGGAAGAATTAAGAAATAGGCTGAGTTCGATATCTTCAAAGAATAACAATAAAGAGGAGTACCGGCTTGCTACAGACGAGGAGTTGGAGCTCACAAGATTATTAGATAATAAAGATAATATCCCCGATTTTTCCTTCAACAGAAAGATGATAAACGATGACGTTACCGTTCGACTCAAAAAAGTAATGGAAGAAACGGTAAGACAGTCATCCTACAATATTGCTAATACAAAATTTATTCATCTGCTTTTAGTCAATGATTTTAGGAAAGGACTCCTGATGGATGGTAGCGAGGATGTAATACATGAACGTTGTTTTCTGGGTGATGGGAAATTATTTAATGAGGCCACGGTATCTTCCGTAAAAGACGCCATAGCAAAATATGATGAGATGACATTTGATGCCATGGATGATCTCTCCAATGACTTCACAAAGATAAAATCATTGGAAAATGTTAATAGGAACATCAAAACAGCATCAGTATATCAAGAGTCTGATGAATCTAAAAAAATTGATTTTATAAAAGAGAGCATAAAGAG
>JAPLFT010000172.1 GCA_026390535.1 Pseudomonadota bacterium | reverse complement strand
TTCCGTTGTAGTTCCCGACTCATTTGTTCAACACCAGGATCAGATATACAATAATCTTCCTGCAACGCCCACACAACCGGCAATAGATAGATACGCATTTAATCTTCACTCAGAAGATACAAGTTATTTGATAGGGCCGTCCTATTCATATAAGGCATCGGATAAATTCTCATTGGGTATTACGTTGAGTTATTTTTACAGAAAAAACCGGATGCAGAGTATACAGAACATCTGGTTGGCCGGAGGACAAACAGAGTCCTCGATGATCATGATGGATTGGGGAGAGAACGGATTGGCGCCAAAGATAGGGATAAGATGGTTACCTTTAGAGCAACTTTCTTTTGGTTTGACTGTTTCACACATATTTATTGTGTCGTCTAATTTTACGAGCCAGCTAACAAATAAGGAAAGGACTCAGACCGATCCGGTTTTCAATCAGGTATCCACTTCTGCAAAAAGAAATACGACCACGCAAATAAGTTTTGGTATAGCATATAAAGCTACAGAGAAGTGGTTGTTCGCCTATGATATGGATTTTTTCACGCGACCTGACGCGGATGTCTTTTATCCTTTTGGATATCAGGGCGTGGTTAATCTTTCTTTTGGGACGGAATATTCAATAAGTAAAAGGCACGTGGTACGCCTGGGATTCTTCTCAAACCAGTCCAATATGAATGAACCCAACAATGAATCAAGCCTCATAACACACATAAATATGTACGGAGTTGCCACAGGATATTCCTTCAACATGGAATCAACATCTATAACCGTCGGTGTAATATATTCAGGAGGATCCGGGACGGCACAGGTCTATGAGGATGTTCCTACCTCAGTAAATGTAAGAAGATATACGTTGACCGGTATAGCCGCTACAAGTTATAGATTCTGATCTTATATCCGCTGTTAATCTTTTATCGGACTAAACACGTCATCACAAATACGGATGAATGGCTTAGTTTCCGGACATTCTTTCATCATTACCTTTAGAAGAGCAGGAGATATATCGTTGTCAGGGTTTAAAATTACCCTTAAATTGTTCTCTGTAAGAGTTGGTCTTTGCTGATCATTGTTATATGCGTTATATACTTCTATCAACAAACCAAGAACTACCAATGACGCTCCTGTTTTGCCAGCTGCTTTAATTGCATTACTCCAAACTTTATAGAATTTTATTGTCTCAGTAGTATTTCTTAATGCCTGCACTCCTTCTTTAAAGCCAACCAAAACTTCTTCTTCAAAAAAATTCGATAAAGTCAGTTTATCCGGCGGAGCAAGTAGATCAAGAGACCTTTTTCCGCTGTTTTCTGTAAATTCTTTAATAATGGCACGGGTTGGCTCATCCACAGGAGAAGATTCCTTAGCAAAATATTTTATAAGCTCATTATAAAATTGGGATTGGTATTCCGGTTCAATTTTTACTGTATTTATAAGAGGACTCACCTTGAGCACCTTGACTAAGCCAGAACTTGTTTCAGGACTTGTTTCATAGTTTATGTCAGCTTTAAAACTAACCCCCTTATTCCTGAAAGGAACTTCTTTAATTTGAATATCATTACTGCTATTTGCCAACACATCTATAGTTCCCGCATCTAAACCTGTTCGCTTAACTAATTCATCTAGCGACCTGGTATAAATAGTTTTCAACCCTCTAATTCCAACAACGACAACGCCTCCTATAGTTGAAAATTCAACTATTTCATGTTTTTTTATGAAATTTCTAACCCTCATAGCGGCTGCCACATCATCATTTGATATCGTTTTCGTATCCGACACATCTTGTGAATACGAATTAGAGCTCAGGAACATTAATCCAAAAAATACAAAGATAATTTTCTTTAACATTTTCTATGTCTCCTCTTTTCTACACTATTTTACTCTATGATTATACCTGTCTTATTAATTTCCGGAATTAACACATCTTCAATCAAACAGCTATTTAAAAGGACTCCCATAAGCAGTTCAGGGTCCTGTTTTAACATTGCTCTCATAAAATTCAGATCTGAATCCGTTTTTGGATCCATATCTACTATTGCCTGTAAATTATTGTTATTCAATAATTCGCCGATGGGCTTTCTTTCCGCAGCAAAACACGCATCATAAATTACGTATCCTAGTCCAGCCACAAAAACAATACCGCCCGCAAGCTCTGTAATTATATATGATGTTTTGTAGAATCTTGGGAAATCAGATACAGCAGCTTTAATATCAGCTAAAAACATTTTCCTAATTGAACGTGCCAGCTCAGCATTTGTTTTATTTACAAGATCACCGGCTTCATCATAAACAGGTATCTGGCGTGTTACTGTGGGATGTTTTAAGTCCCAGCCACTTCCGAAATGAAGCTCTTTAAGGGTATAAATTTTACCATCCGTATATTTATATCGTATTTCCCCAATATTTACCCCATCACCATTATCCAAATTTTTAAGTTGTTTAAGAAGGTCATAAGGGGATTCCATTTCAGAAAATCTGTATCTAACGGGTTCGTCCGAGTTTCCAATATTATATCTTTTTGCCTCTTTATCCTGTGGCTTAAATATAAATTTTTGCGATTCATCTTTACCAATATTAAGCCTTCGCGCCTGTGCATTTCTTGATATAAGATCAAATCTTTGCTGGTCATATTTAAATAATTTTTTTATTACTTCTTCTCTGGTAAGTATAAATTCCCTTCTCCCGTTTATATATGCATAAACCGCAATTCCACCCCCAGTTAGCCCGATTACCGTTGGCCAGCCATAGTCGTGCACAAACTGTTTCATGGTCGGGATCTTTTTCATCGCCATATCTACATCTTCTTTACTTACTTCATTCGCGCTATTCAAACTCTGCGCAAAAACAGATGAACTCAAGAAGAATATTACAGTTAAAAAAATGATATTTTTTTTCATAGCAAAAAATATTAAATTCATTCTTTCAGACATTTTAGGTATCCTTTTCTTTGTACTGTTTCAGTATACAGTTATAATTTTTCAATTTCCGGAATTAATACTTTTTCAATTACAAGATCATAGAAAAGAATACTC
>JAPLFT010000312.1 GCA_026390535.1 Pseudomonadota bacterium | reverse complement strand
TACTCCACTTGCTGGGCTTACGCTTCCCCCAGTACTTGTTGTAATTGTTGGTGTGAGGGACGTTAAGTTCGTTAAATAAGGCATAGTAAGAGTAATGGTATTTGTTGTATTATCTATCGTCGTCCATAAGAGTTCATTTGGTATAGTAAAGCCAGTGATCAGAGGATTAGGAGCTACACTAACAGTTACCAAATAACTATTTGTTGTTCCATCTGATGCTGTTACTGTATACGTCATAGGATTTGTAAAATTCTGTGCTACTCCACTTGCTGGGCTAACACTTGCTCCTGTATGAACTATCGTCGGCGTAAGGGACGTTAAGCTTGGTGTCCCGTATGGTACTGCAACACTAATGTTTTGCCCAACTATTAAGCCATTAGCACCTAAAATACTAAAACCTGTAATTTCTTTTGAACTGTTAGCGGATACCGTTGCGGTTACAAAATAACTATTTGTTGTTCCGTCCGCAGCCGTAACCGTATATGTTACTGGATTTGTAAAATTATGTGCCACTCCACTCGCAGGACTTACGCTTGCTCCTGTTTGTACTATGGTCGGGGTTAATGATGTTAAGCTCGTTCCATATGGGAGATTAATTGTAATATTTTGTCCTATTATTGCTCCATTTACTCCATAAATAGAAAAGTTTGTTATCTCTTTTGCGCTATTAGCCGATACAACCGCGGTAACTGTGTATTCTTTTGTTGTATCATCTGCCGCTGTTACTGTATACGTTATAGGTTTTGTAAAATTCTGTGCCACTCCACTTGATGGATTTATACTTGTTCCAGTATCAACTATTGTAGGCGTTAATGAACTTACGTTAGTTCCATACGGAAGTGTAATTGTAATATTCTGACCTACTATCGCCCCGTTTATACCTAAAATAGAAAAAGTCGTTATATCCTTTGCGTTATTAGCAGACACTGTCGCTGTTACCGTATAGTCCTTGGTTGAGCCGTTTGCAGCGGTCACTGTATATGTTACTGGATCTGCAAAATTCTGTGCCACGCCGTTTGCTGGACTTACACTTGACCCTGTAGTTACTATGCTTGGTGTTAATGATGCCAAACTCGTTCCATACGGAAGAGTAAGACTAATATCTGTTCCTTCTATCGCTCCATTTATCCCGCCAATGGAAAAGGTCGTTATATCTTTTGCGCTATTAGCAGAAACAGTCACGGTTACTGTGTATTCTTTAGTTGTACCATCTGCTGCTATGACCGTATATGTAACTGGAGATGTAAAATTCTGCGCTACTCCACTCGCTGGATTTATACTTGATCCTGTTTGAACTATCGTTGGTGTTAGAGATGCCCTGCTTGTTCCGTATGGCAATGTAACCGTAATATTTGATCCGCTTATTTCTCCATTTATTCCTAAAATAGAAAAGGTCGTTATATCCTTTGCGCTATTAGCGGAAACTGTAACTGTTACCGCGTAATCCTTTGTCGTTCCATCCGCGGCCGTAACTGTGTAAGTCACATAATTTGTAAAATTACGTGCCACTCCACTCGCTGGGATTACACTTGCTCCAGTTTGTACTATTGTTGGTGTCAATGATGCTAAGCTAGTTCCATAGGGAACCGTAACTGTAATATTTTGTCCTACTATTGCCCCGTTTATACCTAGAATAGAAAAAGTCGTTATATCCTTTGCGTTATTGGCAGACACTGTCGCTGTTACCGTATAGTCTTTGGTTGAGCCGTTTGCGGCAGTCACAGTATATGTTACTGGATCTGCAAAATTCTGTGCTACTCCACTCGCTGGGTTTATACTTGCCCCTGTTGTTACTATAGTTGGCGTTAACGATGCTAAACTTGTTCCATAAGGTAAGGTAACAGTAATATTTTGTCCAATTATCGCACCATTCATCCCTAAAATAGAAAAGGTCGTAACTTCCTTCGCGTTATTAGCTGATACTGTAACTGTTATCGTATAATTTTTTGTTGTTCCATCTGATGCTGTTACTGTGTATGTAACTGGAGACGCAAAATTCTGCGCTACTCCACTTACCGGGTTTACACTCGATCCTGTTTGAATTATAGTTGGTGTTAACGAGTTTACATTAGTCCCGTAAGGCAACGTAACTGTAATATTTGATCCTACTATCGCTCCATTTATTCCTAAAATAGAAAAAGTTGTAATATCCTTTGGACTACTATTGCTATAGCCACCGCCCGAATTGTTAGTCGTTGGACTATTTGAACCAAAGGAACTATCAACCATACCTAATGGGTTACAACCGCTTATAATAATCGATAGTAATATAATGACAAAACAATGAATGTTTTGCTTAGCAGATAATTTTTTCAACAAACGTACCATTATTATCCACCTTTTAAAAAAGTCATTATGCTTCATATAGTACTATATCGGAAAATGTCATTAATGTCAATAATAGATTTGAGTTAACTCTGTTAACTAGCTAAATTTAATTGATTATTTTCAATGTCTAAATTTGACGGTCTTTCAATTTCCGCTATAAATGCTTGTTTTGTGAGGGTCTCCTAATGAGTGTTACCAAGCACGCCATGTTTGATTTTTTATGTTAACATAGGTATTACACCTATGTTACGCTTATTCACAGAAGGATATATATATATATGCCAACAGCAAAGCAAAGAGTAAATATAACTTTGGAAGATGATCTTTTTTACGTTTTGAAGAGACTTGCCGATAAATCCAAACAATCTTTATCCAGTATTTGTGTTCAAATGATTAAAAAATCCCTAGAAAGAGAAGAGGATATGTATTTTTCTTTACTTGCGGATCATCATCTGGGGCAAAAATAAAAAAGGATAACTCACTCTAAAGCGTGGAAATAAAATTTTTATAAATAAACCGACTCTTAATGTCTAAAATGTCTTTTACCTGTAAAGACTAATGCCAAGCCGGCATTATCACACGCATCTATGACTTCCTGGTCCCTTATGGATCCACCTGGCTCCAGGATAGCCGTCACACCAAGTTCTACCGCAGACCTTACGCTGTCGGCAAAAGGTAAAAAACCGTCAGAGGCCAGTACTAAACACTTTTTATTGATCCCTGCAACTTTTTTTGCTTTATCTACAGCCATATTGGTTGCATCTATTCTACTTACACAACCTCCACCTATACCGATTATTTTATTAGGCTCAGCGACTATAATTGCGTTTGATTTTGTGATTGCGCACACTGCCCACGCCAAGCGCATGGTTTCAATTTCGTCTTTGCTTGCTTTTCTTTTTGATACTGTCTTAAATGATCCAGGTAATTCACCTGAACCGGTACCATTAAAATCATTCCACCACTCATCCCTGTTCTGGGATAATATCCCTCCACAGGCAGAACGATAAAGCCCTTTATTCTTGGAAAGTATTTTTGCTTCATCCAACACAAGGACCTTCAATTTTTTTCTGTCTATGGATCTTTCAATAAAATCCTTTGAATAAGATGGTGCAGAGATAACCTCTACAAATTTACCTTTCATGTTGTCGAGTAATTCTAGATCAGGTGAACAACTAAGTACAAGTACTCCTCCGTAACTGGACACAGGATCACAGTCCCAGGCAGAGATGAAAGCCTCTGTAACGTTCTTGTCTGACACTCCTACTCCGCAAGGACTTCCGTGCTTAACTATCACGGCAGAATGTTTATAACCCAGCGACTTTAATCCAAAACAAAGTTCTATCGCTCCATCCAGGTCCAGAACGTTATTATAGGAGATCTCTCCCCTTATAACTTCTTTTATGTATGATCCATCCTTAAAATATTTTGCGCTTTGATGAGGGTTTTCTCCATATCTTAGAGACTGAGCGTTATCAGTTAAATATTCGAATATTGCCTTGTCATATTTTGAACTGTGCTGGAAAGCCTTGCCTGACAAATATTTTCTCGTCTCAAAACTTATGCCGCCAGAGTTTTTCATTTCTTCCAGGATAGGGGTAAAATCCAAGGGATCAACAAGTACCGCTACATCCTTGAATGCCTTAGCAGACGCACGTATCAGGGAAATTCCACCGATGTCTATGTGTTCTATTATATTGTCAAGATCCGCGCCATCTGAAATGAATTTCATGACCGGGTACAGATCCACACACACAAGATCAAAGGTAGTTATGTTATGTTCTTTAAGTTGTCTGCCATGCTCAGCCATATCACGACGGGCCAATATACCGCCAAATATCTTAGGATGCAGGGTCTTTACCCTACCATCCAATATTTCAGGGAAACCGGTATAATTCTCTATTAGGAATGCATTTATTCCCAGTGTCTTTAAGAACGACGCAGTACCCCTGGTGCTATATATCTCCACACCAAGATGATTAAGTCCTATCGCAAAATCCTTAATAAGGTCTTTATCCGTTGCGCTTATCAGCGCTCTTTTAATTTTTACCATTTCCATTGCTGTACATTCTCCTTATCCTTGGATTTAGTATCGTTAGTACCTCATACACTATGGTTCCTGCGGCTTTCGCCCAATCAGAAGCTGTATTTTGCTCACCGATGATGGTGACCTTGTCACCTTTCTCTATTTGTTTTATGTCCGTAACATCCACCATAAAATAATCCATGCATATAATGCTGACTATGGGGGCTTTTTGTCCGTTTATCACAACACTTCCTTTTCTATTGGTTCTCATGAATCCGTCACCATAACCGACAGGAACAAGCGCAATTGTCATGTCTCTTTCTGCCCTATACCAGCCGCCGTAACTAACTGTTTCATCTTTTTTTACTTTCTTTACATCTTTTACAAATGAATATAGTCGCAATACAGGCATCAAACCCTCGTGACCGTAGCCATATATGGCTATTCCAAGGCGAGCCGTATTTACAAAATCAAAATTAAAATTAAAGAATCCTGCACTATTCTCAAGATGAACATATTTAGGTAATTTCCCAAACTCTTTTTTCCAATCGCCACAAACGGCCTTGAACCTTTCTGACTGAAGATTATTCCAGTCAGAATCCTTGGCACCAGCGGCTACCATGTGAGACATGATCCCTTCAACATCAAGATGATCAAGCATTTTTAGTTTCTTAATGAACCTAGAAGTTTCCTCATAAGAGATACCAAGTCTATGCATACCTGTATCAAATTTTATATGTACAGGATATTTTTGATCCCTGAATTTAAGATAATTATTAAATTTTTCAGCCATATCCTCGCTATATATTACAGGTTTTAAGTTGTTATTTATAAGTGCTTCAAATTCATTTTCTTCACAACCACCAAGGACAAGTATATCACTGAATATACTTTTCTCCCTTAGATTTACACCTTCGTTAACTCTTGCAACACCAAGGTTAGTAATGCCGACCTTTTCAAGTGATTTTGCTATCTCGTACTCACCATGACCGTAGGCATTAGCTTTTACCACACCCTGTATGGCTTTTTTTCCGGCCTGTTCGCGTATGATCTGTAGATTATGTTCCAGTGCTTGAAAATTTATTTCAATATATGTAGCTGGTCTCATTTAAAATCCTATTGTTCCTTTTGATAATTTACCTGCGTGTCCCCTCTTCCAGTGCTTATCTGCTTAGCCACATACGAAGGTATATATCCTTCGTAAGGAAGTGCTATCATTACATTGTTCCTTCCCGATTCCTTAACCTTATAGAGAGCCTCGTCTGCAACATCCACCAAATGTGTAAGGTCATCGGCGTGGGATGGTATCTCAGAGACCCCTATACTAATGGTCAGATTCCCGTTTGGCTGTTTCTCCTGGTTAGGGAACTCTGTCTCTTCTACCAATTTTCTCAGTTTCTCCGCTTTTATCTTAGCCCCCTCAAGGCTTGTATGCGTAAGTATGATAACGAATTCCTCACCACCGTACCTACAAGGAATATCTGTGGCACGGGAGGTCTTCCTTAAGATATCCGCAACAGATCTCAAAAGCATATCACCCATGGGATGTCCGTTTATATCGTTGTATTGCTTGAAATGGTCTATATCAAAAAATATTAATGACAGAGGGTGTTGAATACGTTTCGCGGTCTGTATCTCTAATTCCAGCCTCTCTTTGAAGTACCTGTGATTATAGAGCCCTGTCAGTCCGTCCTTGATAGCAAGATCCTTCACTTTCTTGTGTAACAACGACTTGTCATAACTTATCTCTAGGTGATTCAGGTATTGTCTCAATATTTTGTCATCCTGTTCGCTCAGTACCATCTCATCCACTACAATGGTAACTCCTATCGGTGTATCCCTTATTATCAAAGGGTACGCCATGTATCTTGAAGTGTTAAAAAGTTTTGTTACCAGCGTCTTTAAAGAAGGATGTCTAGCTATCCTGGCTATAATAGATACTATATCCTTTTCACTTGCCGGTCCAAGGCTCATGCCTATGTTCTTAAAATCATTTATTTGCTGCTCCGTATAGATCTTTTCAAGATCACGACCTTTTATGTTCCTGACGACCAATGCACTCTTGGCAGGATAAAATTTTAGGAATAAACACATCTTTCCGTCAACTAGTTCGCTCAGATATGTAAGGAAGGCATTTACAATATCTTCTGGCTCAAGGAGAGTTATAAGTTCCTGGCTAAATTTATAGATAGCTGTGATCTCGTCACTAATAGCGGTAAGAGCTTCGTTCTTGTTCTTTATCTGTTCAAATAGTTGTTTGTTTTCTAGCCTTAGATATATTTTATCTATGACCCTTAAGATTATGGTCTTTACTTCCTGAAGATCCTCGAACGGTTTGTTAAGATAATCATACACGCCTATTCTTATGGCCTGCGTCGCTGTCTCAAGCGAGGCATGGGACGTCATTATTATCACTTCAACCTCATCACTTATAGCCTTTACCTTCGTGGCCAGCTCAACACCACTCATCTCCGGCATTCTTATGTCAGTCATTAATATATGCGGAAGGTCTCCATCCTGCATCATGGCTAGAGCTTCTTCTCCGCTGGCGGCAGTGGTGACATTATACCCTTCAGAGGTCAGTGTTTCGTATAATATGGACCGGACACTATCCTCATCGTCAACAACCAGTATATAAAAATCCTGAGGTGATGCCATTTACTTAATTAACCCCTTCTTTGCGGTCTTGGAACATTAATAGGACCGATAGATTTTTTATCAGATTTGGGAGCAGATTCAAGCTTAGACTCTAAAACACCCGATATTTTTGACTTAAGCTTTGGAGGCGTAGGATATTGAGCTCTCATTATAGGTATCTGTTGCTCAGAGCTCTGCTGTGGTAGAGCTTGTGCTTGAAGTTCCTGAGGAGGAGGTGGTGGAATTACAAAAAGCTGTGCAGATTCCTGTGATGGAGGTGGTGGGATTACAAAAGATTGTGTAGATCCCTGCGGTGGAGGTGGAATTATAAGAGATTGTGGAGAGCCCTGCGGTGGAGGTGGAATTATAAGAGATTGTGGAGCTTCCTGCGGTGGAGGTGGTGGCAACACCACGGATTGTGGACGTAGCAAAGATGTGGATTTTTCATCTTTATGCTCGGTAAGTCTATTTACATCAACGACCATTTCCGGATCCTTGTATGGCAGATCTATTGAAAAAATGGTACCCTCACCTTCCTTTGATTTAACGTCCAGTATTCCCTTATGGTCCTTCACTATCCCGTAGGAGACACTAAGACCTAACCCTGTCCCTTTACCTGAAGGTTTTGTAGTAAAGAAAGGCTCAAAGATCCTCTTTTTAACGTCCTCCGACATACCTGTCCCAGTATCTTCTATTTCTATCCTTGCATAACCAGTCCTACCCTGTTTTACACGAACGGTAAGTTTTTTTTGTGAACTATTTTCCATGGCATGCTGGGCATTAAGCATTATGTTCATAAGGACCTGTTGTATCTGATTTGTGCTACACATGATCTTTGGAAAACCATCGGGGATGTCTTTTTCTATCTTTACCCCTCCTATAGTTAGCTGGTGATCAACAAGATCTATACCTGCTCTGACCATTGAGCTTATATCCTCTTCAACAAATTGCATTTTTTCTTGTCTTGAGAATTTCATCAGGTTCTCAATTATCATCTTGCATC
>JAPLFT010000147.1 GCA_026390535.1 Pseudomonadota bacterium | reverse complement strand
TTTTGGTCCTGGCTTCGGATAATCTGCATCTTTTACAGTCACCTATACATGAATTTATTTCTTCAAGTGACTTAAGATCCTCGTACTTGCAGTCAGTATATATGTTCCGGGCCTTTTTCATCTCTACTGGTTTAGATAACTTTGTATCACCACCAAACAAGTTATCACCATTGGGTGAACTACTACTATTATCTTTGATCTTGCTTGTATCTTTGCCAACATCATTTGCATTTTTGTTGGATTTGATGTTGGGGACGTACTTTATGCCCCTTGAATTGAGGTACGAAAGATAATTTAGAACGCTGGGTTTTAAGTCCATTAGATTTAACCCTTCATTTTAACAAAAGGATTATTTTTCTTTTCTCTTCCTACCGTTGTCTTAGGCCCATGTCCCGGATATATCACACAGGCATCTCCCTTGCTGTAAACATGCTCTATTATGCTCTTTTCCAGTGCCTCAAACGAACCACCCGGAACATCCGTTCTTCCTATACTATTTTCAAAGATAAGGTCTCCTACAAAAATAATATTACTTTCTTTGTTGTAAAAACTGACGCTGCCGGGAGAATGTCCGGGAGTATGTATTATCTCTATTGTAAAACTCCCTATCTTCCTTTTGTGTATATTCATATTGAAAAAAGTGGGGTTTGACGGAGGTATCTCTATATCAACCCCGAACAGACTTGCCTGCTCAACCGCATTTTTGTAAAGAAAATAATCATCGCTATGGAGGTAAATATTAACCGGATATTTCTGGAATACAGACGACAAGGCACCCAGGTGATCAAAGTGCGCATGGGTCAGCCATATTTCCTTTGGGGTCAGTTGCATTCTTTCTATTGTATCTATAATAGTGTGAGCTTCATCACCGGGATCCACTATAATGCAATCCCTTGTTTCCTCGTCATATAGAAGATATGTATTTACCGCTAAGGGGCCTATTACGATTGTTTCAAATTTCATGTTACCTACCCTGAATATTTTCTATCCCGTCATCGAACTGAAAAATTCCTGGTTGGTCTTGGATCCTTTCATCTTATCAAGCAGGAATTCCATTGCCTCAACCTGGTTCATCGGACTTAAGACCTTCCTAAGTATCCACACTCTCTGCAGAGTGAACGGGTCAAGCAATAAGTCTTCTTTTCTTGTACCAGACTTATTAACATCAATACACGGGAAAATCCTCTTTTCCATGAGTTTTCTGTCCAGATGAATTTCTGAGTTACCAGTACCTTTAAATTCCTCGAATATTACGTCGTCCATTCTTGAACCTGTATCAACAAGCGCAGTTGCTATGATTGTAAGACTATGTTTCTTGCCGCACCAAAGAATCTCTTTGGTTTATGAAGCGCATTGGCATCTACACCACCGGAAAGAACTTTTCCTGATGGAGGAACTACCGTGTTATATGCTCTTGCAAGACGTGTGATACTATCCAAAAGTATAACGACGTCTCTTTTATGCTCTGTCAAACGTTTTGCTTTTTCTATTACCATTTCCGCAACCTGAACGTGACGACTTGCAGGCTCATCAAAGGTGGAGCTGACGACTTCTCCATTGACGTTCCTCTGCATATCCGTAACTTCCTCTGGACGTTCATCTATCAAAAGTACTATCAACGTAACGTCCGGATGATTCGCAATGATTGCGTTGGCCATGTTTTGCAAAAGTACTGTCTTACCTGCTCTTGGAGGAGCAACTATCAACGCACGTTGTCCTTTTCCTATGGGTGTAAGCATGTCCACTATACGAGTTGACATATCGTCCGTAGGATACGGGAATTCCATATTGAATTTCTTGTCAGGATATAAAGGTGTCAGGTTATCAAAAAGAATTTTATCCTTTGCAACTTCAGGGGACTCAAAGTTCACAGTCTCTACCTTAAGCATAGCAAAGTATCTTTCTGAATCCTTTGGCGGCCTTATTTGTCCGCTGATTGTGTCTCCGGTCCTGAGATTGAACCTTCTTATCTGGGACGGTGATACATATATATCGTCCGGTCCCGGAAGATAGCTGTAGTCCTGCGATCTTATAAATCCAAAACCGTCCGGCAGTATTTCCAAAACTCCGTCGGCGTAGATTTGACCCTCTTTTTCCGCATGGGATTTAATGATGGCAAATATAAGTTCCTGCCTTTTTAATCCGGCCGGGTTTTCTACTTCGTATTGATTAGCCAGCTCCGTGATCTTTTCTATCTTCATCTGTTTAAGATCATGAAGATAAAGGGCTGTGCCGTTTACACTCCCATTAGTAGTTCCATTTGTAGTTCCATTTCCGTTTTCATTTTCAGACATAATTTTCTCCTATTGATTTATTAACAACAAAGACATGTTTAATTAAAGATAATTGATTTAACCCCGAGTATGTGAATAACTTTAACTATGGTTAAAACTGCAAGTCAAGATTTTTTTCTCCATTTCTGGTATAATGTAAAGAATGAGCAGCCACCTCCAACAGCTTGAAAATATATCCGGGGATATATTAATTATAACTGCCACACAGCCCTTCTTGCCTCTAAAGGGAATGGCCGAGATTGTTGACTGGAGGCTGAATTCCCTGCTTTCCAGACTGGTAATTGAAGAAAAATATGACGCAAGTCCCGGCGAATCTATACTTCTTCCATGCAAGGGAAAACTTCCCGTGGATAAAACGATAATAGTCGGATTGGATAAAAATATAAAATACGAGATAGTAAAAATACTCAAAGGATTTAAAAGCAAGGAATGCTGTATTACTTTTCCAAAGGGCTTTAAAAAGGATCTAAAATCATTTTTCTTTGATGA
>JAPLFT010000146.1 GCA_026390535.1 Pseudomonadota bacterium | reverse complement strand
AGAAAAGGCCAATGAGGCGGAAAAGCCGGTGCTGATTACGTAGGTGCAGAGGACCTTGTAGAAAAGATAACCGGAGGATGGCTGGAGTTTGACGCAGTTATTGCTACTCCCGACATGATGAAGATTATCTCTAAACTTGGGAAAATACTTGGTACCAAGGGTCTTATGCCTAACCCTAAAGTCGGTACTGTTACAATGGACATAGCCAGAGCCGTTAAAGAACACAAGGGTGGAAGAGTTGAGTACAGAACGGAAAAAACCGGTATTGTGCATACCGTCATAGGAAAGACGTCATTTGGTAAAGAAAAGCTTCTGGATAATTTCAAGTCCATAATTACTGAAATTATGAGGATCAAGCCCGCTTCTGCAAAGGGTGTTTACGTGCAAGCCATAACCCTTTCGACAACGATGGGCCCAGGAATCAAGATAAACACTGATAGCGTTCAAACCCTTTTGGGCTAAGTACTTAAAATAATTTGAGCGGCATAAATATTGCTTGCTTTTGTTTCGTTTATCGTTATATAAATGTGCGGCTCAAAAAAAGAGGAGATTGGGAAATTGAATATCAATGATAAAAAACAATGTGTAGAACAGGTTAAGCAGAAGTTCGATGCATCACGGGCTTTCTTCATAACTCACAATCTTGGTTTAAAGGCTGCAGATATTACAGCGTTGAGAAGAGAGATCAAGGCCAATGGCGGAGAATTCAAGGTCGTAAAAAATACTTTGATAAGAAAAGCTATAGCTGGCAAGCCATATAGTAAGGATGTTGACGGGGATCTTAATGGCCCGGTCGCTATAGCATTCAGCTATAAGGATCCGGCTGCTGTGGCAAAGGCCATGGTTAAATATATCGACGAGAAGAACAGGTTTCAGGTAATGACCGGAATAATGGGTGCCGATAAACTCTCTTCTAAGGATGTAATTGCATTATCCAAACTTCCTGGAAGAGATGAACTGATCGCTACAGCGGTAAGGACTATCGCCGCACCTCTTCAGAGTTTTATGGGTGTACTTACGGCTGTTCCAAGAGATTTTTTGAATGTGCTGACAGCTATTAAGGACAAGAAATAGAATAATTTATTAATATAATTAATGGAGGAAAGGAAAAATGGCCGAATTGACAAAAGCTGATGTTGTAAAATTTATCGAGAACATGAGCGTTCTCGAATTGAGCGGACTAATAAAGGAACTTGAGACCAAGTTTGGTGTTAGTGCTGCTGCTCCTGTTTCTTTTGCCGGTGCTCCGGTTGCTGCTGCAGCAGCTGCAGAAGAGAAGACAGAGTTCAAGGTTGTTCTTGAATCTGGCGGAACTGACAAGATCAAAGTTATCAAAGAAGTAAGAACTATTACCGGTCTTGGTTTGAAAGAAGCAAAAGACCTTGTTGAGGGCGCACCAAAGGACTTAAAGGAAGGTTGCTCAAAACAGGAAGCAGAAGAGATTAAAAAGAAAGTAGAAGCAGTAGGCGGTAAGATCTCTCTCAAATAGGTAATTGTTCTCTGCTTTTAATGAGCTAAAACAATTAAATAAATAAAAAGGGAGAGATTTATGACCTCTATACTGACAGCTACTAACGACCGTTATCGTCGTTCCTTCGGTAAAATAAAACCTGTTATAGATATCCCCGATCTTCTGGAGTTGCAAAAGAATTTCTATGCTGAGTTCCTTCAGCAAGAAGTTCCTCTTGAAAAAAGAAAGAACGCGGGATTGCAGGCTGTATTTACCTCAATATTTCCTATAACAAATTTTGGAGACACAGCGTCTTTGGAATTCTTGGGCTACAGCCTTGGAGCTCCAAAATACGACGTTAATGACTGCCGAAACAGGGGTACCACATATGCAGCTCCTCTAAAGGTCTCCGTACGACTTGTTGTTAAGGATGTTGATGAAGATACCGGTGCAAAGAGCATAAGGGACGTAAAAGTCCAGGAAGTTTACCTAGGAGATATCCCCCTGATGACGGATCAGGGATCTTTTATAGTAAATGGTACGGAAAGAGTGGTCGTCAGTCAGCTGCACAGATCTCCCGGCGTATTCTACAGTTATGTGGTCCATGCTTCCGGAAAACTTTTATATACTGCAAGGGTAATTCCTTACAGAGGTTCATGGCTTGACTTTGAATTTGATCACAAAGATCTTTTATTTTGCAGAATAGACAGACGCAGAAAGATGCATGTAACGATACTCTTTAAAGCCCTTGGTATGACGACAGAAGAAATATTAAAAAGTTTTTA
>JAPLFT010000148.1 GCA_026390535.1 Pseudomonadota bacterium | reverse complement strand
GGTCTTTTGGGTTAAATTTAAGGAAATAATGCCATAATATAAAAGCGACGTCTGAACAGCCCAACGGCATACCCGGATGTCCGGAATTAGCCTTTTCAACTGCATCCGCAGCAAGGACCTTCATCGAGCTTATACATGTGTTTACTAATTTTTCGTCGTACTTAAGCACCATTAATACCCCTCCGTAACCTTGATATGAAGTTTGTAACAAATCAGAGCTGTCTCGTCAATTGTTGCTTGAAAATGCCGTCACTTTCAAATATCATAAGCCTATGATCCCCAAGTATGATCCGTACCTTGAAAAATACCTGAAGGAATATCAGGAAAATCCAAGATCCAGGGTGTTCGCTCCTCTTGCGGAAACATACAGAAAAAGCGGTTTAGTAGATGAAGCCATAGAAATTTGCAAAGAAGGTCTTGAATATCATCCAAATTTTTTAAGCGGGATAGTTGCCCTTGCCAGGTGTTATTTTGATAAGGGACTATATACGGCAGCTATAAAAGAATTTGAGAAGGTTATTTCCGAAGTACCGGATAATTATCTTGCACAAAAATTGTTAGCTCAGTCATACTCTCTTGTAGGTGATAAAAGCAATGCGTTAAAAACCTTTAATATGGTGCTCTACCTAAACCCAAGAGATAAAGAAGCAAAGGCTGCTATAGAGGAAGAAGCTAAAAAAGAACCGGAACAGATTAAGGAGTGTGAAGAAATTGCTGAAGAGAAAGAGATATCTCCTCCGCCATTTTCCAGTCAACCGACTTTTCAGACAAATGTAAATTTCAAGATCATTGATGATATAGGACAGGAATCGGGATTTGGTTTTGAAGAAAAACGTATATCTCAGGCTTTTAGCACCATCAAGGAAGAAGAAAATCCGGAAAAAATACTTACAAATATAAGCACCATGACCATGGGTGAATTATTGCAGTCACAGGGATATAAAGAGAAGGCGCTTGAAGTATATAAAAAAATATTGGAACAAGATCCAAATCAAATAATAATTAAACATAAAATAGAAGAACTTGAAAAAGAATTGGGCTTAAATAATTATGATGAAGAATCACTAGTCTTTGAGGAAATAACTGAAGAAGAAACAGATTCGCCGGAAGATTATAACGAAAAAACGGAAGAAACGGCATCTGTACCCATTGCAGAATCCGTACCCACAGCAGAATCTGTACCTGCTGCGGACGTCCTGGAGGATGAGTGGATATTTCAAAATGCTACAAAGGACGCCAAAGTCTCAAAACTTAAATCATTTCTGAATAAAGTTAAGTTATACAGTATTAAATCTTAGCTAATGCATCTTCCTTTTTTATCGTCGCCTTCAGGAATATAACTAATTCAGACCTGATTTCTCTACTCTCATTCTTTCAAAAGAACCATCCAAGTATCGGTATTTTCTTTATCAGAGGAACACCGGCATCAGCTTCACCGGTATCAAGAGAGTACAGACCACCTATTACCGCTGTATCCCCATCCTTTAAAAGGAGTCGAGTCGTCGCTTTTCTTACACCAACTCCCGGCGGCAGGGTTTTTGCCGTTCTAAGTGTATAATCCGGAAATTCCCTTTTAACATTTATATCCAGGATGATCTCATTATTTTCCGTTATCCTCGGCGTAACATTAAGCGCAACTTCTATATTCTCAAATTCAATCTTATCTATGTTCTCTCCATTGGCTGACTGACCCGTAGTCTTATACGCGACCTGCGTACCCTGTAATATGCCCGCAGTTTGTCTGTCTAACGCAGATATCTTTGGAGCTGAAACTATCTTAACATCTCCATTTATGGATGCCAAACCTATAACAGAATCCAGATTCCCTATGCCGCTTATATTCTTGAATGTTATATCACCACTTGAAGTAGCCCATGCAAAGCCCAATG
>JAPLFT010000333.1 GCA_026390535.1 Pseudomonadota bacterium | reverse complement strand
TAAGAAAAAAAATAAATCCGCGGACTAAAGCGATCGTAATAATAAATCCGAATAATCCCACGGGGAGTCTTTGTTCAAAAGAAGTATTAATGGAAATCGCAAAGATAGCAGAAGAAAATAATCTATTGGTACTCTGCGATGAGATATATGACAGGATACTCTACGACGGTAAAAAACACATCTCTCTTGCTTCATTAAATCCGGACCTTCCGGTACTGACATTTAACGGAGTATCAAAATCATACATAGCTCCTGGATTCAGGATCGGATGGGGAATTGCCAGCGGCAATAAACAAAAATTCGAAACCTATCTTGAGGCATTGAACAAACTCCTTAGAGCCAGACTTTGTGCATGCACGCCTGTGATGGCTAGCGCTAAAGCCGCTTTGGAAGGGCCGCAGGATCATCTTACCTTATTAATGAAAAAGATGACCATAAGAAGGGATATGACATGGAAAATGTTGAACAACATAGAGGGTATCAGTTGTGTAAAACCGGAAGGTGCCTTCTACGCATTTCCAAAAATAGATGTAAAGGATGATGCGGAATTTGTAAAACATCTTATCATGGAAACCGGTGTCGTCGTAGTGCCCGGAAGCGGTTTTGGACAAAAACCCGGCACACAGCATTTTAGGGTAGTATTCCTTCCCGATGAAGAGATCCTCAAAGACGCATATACCAAGATAGGCGAGTTTATGAAAAAATGGAAAAATCTTTAATGGAGAAACCCACAATGGAAAAACAGACATTCAAAAAAGTGAATTTCAACGAGCCTATGGAAAAATATCTTATATTTGATCTGACGCCTGAAAAAAAATTACTGGATATAGTCGCGGAGTTAAAAGACGTATTCCCCAGACAAAAGGAATGGAGAAATCTTAACGATAACAGACCGCAAAAAGAAATTGAACTTTTGGAGAAATTCAGAAGACGCGGAAAACTCTATAGGAAGATATGCCAGAACTGGATGAACAAGAATATGCATCTTGCCGAGGAATTCAATAATTATTTCCAGAGCAGCGATAAAGAGATCAGTACAGAGGAAGTTCTGAAGTTCTTTGAATCAATAAAGAAAAAATTCAACATGAGCATAAAGGACATCATGGTCTTTGTTCATATATATCTGGAACACGGCATCGGGATGAGTTTGTTTGAAGAATCGGCTTTAAAATTAGATGCTGAATTAGAAAAACATTTAAAATCCCAATAGAAATTTATAATCAAACATCATATCCCCAGTCCCGATATCTGGCCTTTATACCGTCTATTACATCTTTGACTGAACTCGTAACAACAGGCATAGGGAATACAGCATTCATGACATTTTGTCTTATTTCAGGTCGCTGGGAACTAAACCACTTATCATAGACAAGGACAACTCCCTTATCTGTTTTGCTCCTTATAAGACGTCCGGACCATTGTCTTAATTTTAAAAGCCGCTGAGGCAGTTCATAGCCCAGGTATGGGTTTACCTTATGTTTTATTTTGTAGAGATCTTCTCTTGCCATATACATCGGCACCTTCATCATAACCGGCATTCTTTCAAGGATAACGCAGGATAACGCCTCACCCCTTATATCAAGACCTTCTCCAAAAGATTCCGACCCCAGGAGTATCGCTTTTGGTTCCGTAGTAAAATAATTTATAACATCACTACCAAGATCGTATCTCAATATTTTGAATCCCTTTGGAGCAAGTTTTTCCGCAAGTATATCGTAACAGGCATACAGCCTTCTTATGTTTGAAAAAAGAATAAGGGTCTTGCCACCCAGAAGATTCGCAATATCACATATTGTAGAAGAAAGTTGCGGAACAAAATTATTTTCCCATGCATTCATGGAATCATTCATAAATACCATCATTGAATGTTTTTTATAATCAAAAGGAGAAGGAATGGAGATAACATCATCACTAATCACCCTGGTCGTTATCCTGTCAAAACCGATATCTTCAGATATGGATTTATTACCGGCTTTCATTGTGGCCGACGTAAACACTGCAGAGCTGAAGTTAGGATATATATCTGCTGCCAGAACATTACCCACATCAACAAGGGCTCGCGATAATGTCCAATTTTCTCTGGTATAGTCCAGGGTCAGCCAGAATACATGCTGATTATCAAGATTATCCACATCGGATAAAGCCAGTGTCTGTTCAAGGAGCAGACCAAGTTCTCCAAGTTTCTCAATAAGGGATTCTATTATCATTACGTATTCTTTATCGATCACAGCCTCTTTAACCTTGGTAAGCAGTTCATTCATATATTTGAATGCCTGCAATGTGTCTGAAAAGAACGAACTGCATTCTTTCCATTCCTCAGATTTTGCAAGATCATACTGACCATAGACCAGTGTAGGAGAAAAAAGTATCAGACGTTCGGCATAATCCTGATTTATCCTTTTATTTATACTTGCAAAAACTTTTACGAATAATTTCTCGTAGAGATCCTTGAACTGTACGTCATAGTCCTTTAATCTGAGCAATGTTGCTTCCAGTTTTGTGAGTAACTCAGTATCCAGTCCCATCTTTTTTAAAGCAGAGATAACACCCTTGCCCCTTTGTTCGTCGTGCAGGATAAAGATAAGATTTGCTATTACCCCTGAATCGATTTCCATTGTGGTGGCTTCCGTCGCTTCTTTTTGCAGATTATGCGCCTCATCAAATATTATCTTATCCCCTTTGGGAAGGTGCGCCGGCCAGTTCATCATCAACGCATGATTTGTGATCATAAGATGTGCTTTTTTTGAACATTTTGCCATACTGAAATAATGGCAGTCATTATAGTATGTGCACCTACTTTGATGACAATTTGAGGAATCGGCACACAGGACATCAAGCATTCTATAGACGTGAGGAAAAGTTGTCTTTACCCATATTGGGATATTGGTAAAGTTCCCTCCGTCGGAAAGTTTATCAAAAGCAAAAAAGAACAGTTTAGAATATTTGGATTCAAAATCATCAATAAGATCAATGTCCGCAAAAAAACGATCCATCTTCCTTATGCAGAGATAATTGTTACGTCCCTGAACCTTTAGAGCCTTTATATCATTATTATCCAGAAGCTGTTTTGCCAGAGGAAAATCATTATCGAGGATCTGCTGTTGCAGTATCTTTGTTTTTGTTGACACTATGACACTGCCGGAATTCTTTACCGCCCACTGTAATGCAGGAAGAAGATACGCCAGGGTTTTTCCCGTACCGGTTCCAGCCTCTATCATCAATGCGGAGTTATTATTAAAACTATTTGCAATATATTTTATGTATTCGTGTTGTTCCGGCCTTTGATCCAGAGGAGGTGTGATCAAACTAAACAATCTTTCTGCGTCCACTTCCACCTGTGAGAATTTCAATTCTCTTGAGCCGTTATTATTTTCCCATTCGTCATCCTCTACATGTACCGATTTTTCTTTAGGAGGAACAGCAGGAGTTATACCCTTTATAAGATCAGACCATAACCATTCCTCTTTTCTAAAAAAACTCAACATTCTTTGAGCTACTACATAATAGTTAAGATCTTCCTTCATTTTATTTTTTACGTACAGGACGATCTTGTACATGTCCTCGGCGTCCTCAAAAGCACGATGTTTTTCTCCATCGGTCCTCACGCCGGTCTTCTTTATAAGATTATCAAGTTTAAGACTTCCTATCGCAGGAAAAAACAGCGAAAAAAGTTCCATCGTATCCATAAAAGGGTTGCGAAGATCCTTTTTTATCTGCGCCTTCAAAAAAGCTTCTTCAAAGGTCGCATTATGGGCAATAAGAGGAGCATCACCTATAAATTTTAAAAACTCATCCCTGATATCATTTATAGACGGTGCATTTTTCAGCATCTCGTCGTTAAGTCCATGAGTAAGAATGGAAATAGCATATGGAACACTTATACCGGGTTTAACAAGTGTGTGAAACTTATCAACAGGCTCCAGAAGGCTATTTACCTTTACGGCGCCTATCTCTATGATCCTGTCTTTTTTTTCACTAATACCAGTGGTCTCAAGGTCTATAAAAACATATTCTGAAGAACTCACCTATACCCCCAAACGGGGAATATAGAACATAAAATTAACTCAGACAATTATAATTAACGACTATTAGGACTATGTGCTCAATTGTTTGCTAGTTGAGCCTTTGCTATGTAAATATTCTTAATTGTAGAGGCAATTATAGTTTTTGGGGAAACAACTTTACCAATAAGGTTATTGTTTTTGTATGAGGAAGCCAGTACCAGTTTTTTTATTTCCTTGTAGTTAAGTTTTGGGTTTGCCGACTTTATGGAGGCAACCATAGCAGTTACATACGCAGTAGCCTGAGACGTGCCTGTCAGATATCCATGTTTATTACCGGGAAGGGTCGAATAGATATCTTCGCCAGGAGCCGCAACATCCACAGTGGAAGCTCCATAGTTTGATTCTTTGGCAAGTTTTCCTTTCCCGTCCAGGAATGCAACGGATATTATATTAGATAATCTATACGACGCAGGATAATACGGCGTTGTATCTATATCGCTGGATTCATTACCGGCAGCTGTGACAACGATTATTCCCTTTGACTCCGCCTCCTTCAAAAGTGCAAGTTCCTGAGAAGAGGAGCCTCTTCCACCACCGCTGTAATTAATTATATCTGCTCTGTTATCTATTGCAAATCTAATGGCCTTTAATGAATTTTCAAACGCGTTCTTTTGTGAATCCGATCTTGAATCGTAGTATTTAAGTATCATGAGTGTAATATTGGCGTTTGATGATTTTATTATACCCGCTATGTGAGTACCATGTCCTATGTCGTCGTTGACATTGTTATTATTATCAACAAAGTTCCAACCATTTTTTTTGCCATCTTTAGCAGTCCATAGACTTCCTTTTAACTCTCTATGATTTACATCTATCCCTGTATCAATCACAGCGACTATTATATTCTTTTTGCTTTTTATTGCAGGTTTGGAAAATATTATTTTAGGAATAGAGTTATCCGCGGACTTGCTGTTAAACGAGCAAGAAAAAAGAAGACCCGTTATGGTCGCTAACGTTATGTATAAAAATGACTTCTTCAAACTCCCCCCTATCATACTATTAGATAAGCAATTAGCATACCAAAGCCGTGCCAAGGCCTAACATTATTAAAAGCTAATAAATTCAATGGTTTAAACAGTTAAATTATACCCTTATTGCCAAAAAATATGTACTTTTATTATACACTTGTACGTCAGTATTATAGGTACACTATTCAACTCTATTAACTCCGTGTTTTGTTCTAATTTATCAATTCTGTCAGATAATGATGATTCAATAGTTAAAAATCTTCGTAATTTAGTAAATGTTTTCATTATAAGTATATTAACTTTTATGGCCTTTTTACTGTTCAAAACACTTGAAAGCATTGCAACTCCATTTTCAGTAAAAGCAACAGGAAAACCTCTCCTGCCACCATGTTCAGGACTTGAGGTCACAATTTGTGACCTCAAGTTTGTAAATTCATCCCTATTAAGCTGAAACATAAAATCAGATGGAAATCTTTCAATATTTCTCTTAACCGCTTGATTAAGAACCTTCGTTTCTACTCCATAGAGAGACGCCAGGTGATTATCCAGCATAATCTTATGCCCCCTTACAAAGTAGATCATTCCTTCTATTTTAATTTCTATTTCTTTAGACATCGTGACCTCTTAAATGTAGATATTTGAAAGAAATATACCAACTTGCAAATATTGCCTAACAAATGAATAGTGACGATTTTTAGCTATCATTGTTCTCTTTCAATAATTTCATTTATTTTTCTCTCAAAGCCTAGTATTAACTATACATATTATAATTTGGAGGAATAAGACATTGACTGAAACAACTAACGAAGGAAAAGTTCTTATCGGCATAATAGAGATCAACGAAGCAAAAAGATTAAAAGAAAGATTATTTACGCGCGGTATTAATATTGATCTGATCCATAACGATGAGACTTGTAAGAAAAGTTATCAGACAAAGATTGAAGTATGGGTAAA
>JAPLFT010000350.1 GCA_026390535.1 Pseudomonadota bacterium | reverse complement strand
ATCAGAGTGGAGTTTTTTATGCCAAGGACGCCAGGGATATAACCAGCGATGTAATAGAAAAATACAACGCCATGAACGGTGAAACCGGTAAGAAAAAAGAAAGTAAAAAGGAAAGTAAAAAATCTTAAAGGCGTTGTTTTAAATACATGAAGGCTTCTGAGATAGCAGGATTATTAGAATCCAGGATTAGTGGTAATTTTGATGCCTGGGCAGATACCGTTGACGATATTAAGGGCGACAAAGAAAACTCATTGTCGTTCATATCCGACCCTGCGTATCTTAAATATCTTTCTAAGACGAATGCAAGTATATTGCTTGTTCAGGATACTATAGATACATCTGAAATTGATTCAAACTTTTTGAAAAAGGACAGAGCATATATAGTAGTAAAAGATGCATATAGATCCTTTATAAAGTTGATATATAAAATGATTCCTGACGCAATAAATTCATCGTCTTGTAAAATAACCGATAAGATGATCTCTGATACTGCAAAGATATCAGATACTGCAATTATCTATAAGAATGTTTTTATAGATGAGGATGTTCATATAGGAAAAAGAACGGTCCTTTACCCCGGTGTTGTTATTTTAAAAAATACGATCATTGGTGATGATGTTGTCCTATACCCCAATGTCTCTGTCTATCAAAACTCAAAAATAGGGAACAGAGTAATCATTGGTGCCAGTACAGTTATTGGTTCGGATGGTTTTGGATTTATAAAGGACGATGATGGCTCTATGCTGAAAGTACCTCATATAGGCGGGGTTATAATAGAGGATGATGTTGAGGTGGGATCAAACACCAGTATAGACAGGGGAACCCTGGGCAACACAATAATAAAAAAAGGGGCAAAAATAGATAACCTTGTCCAGATAGCTCATAATTGTATAGTCGGTGAAAATAATATTCTTTGTGGAATGGTTGGATTAAGCGGTAGCACTGAGCTTGGTAATAATGTGATAATGGGAGCTGGCTCCGGGACGAAGGGACATATAAAGATAGGTGATAACTGCATTGTTACGGCAAGGACGAGCATATCAAAGGATTTAAAGCCGGGCAGTGAGGTAAAGGGTATGTACCCCGCAAGACCGTTGGCGGAAGAACTAAAGGTTCAGACGCTGGTTGGAAGACTTCCTGAGCTGTATGAACGGCTGAAAAAATTAGAGAAAGGAGGAAAAAATGGCTAGACAAACAGTAGGCCCCGGAAAGAACTTTGATCTTGAAAGAATCAAGTCAGTTCTTCCTCATAGAGAGCCATTTCTTTTTATTGATTTTGTAGACGAAATTGTGGACGTAGAACCAGGACAAAAAAAAGGAAGAAAGATATACGCAACAAAAAAAGTTCGTGAGGATGAGTATTATTTTAAGGGACATTTTCCGGGTAACCCCGTTATGCCGGGTGTGTTGATGATAGAGACTATGGCGCAGGCCGGTGCTTTTGGTCTGTATGATTACAACGATCATGGACCCGATTACAAGGTCTTATTCCTGGGTTGTAATGAGGTAAGGTTCAGAAAAATGGTAACGCCCGGGACCACTTTAAAAATAGAGGTAGAGGTTCTCAATTATAAACCAAGCAGGTCCAAATTCCACGGTGTAATACGTGATGCCGCAACTGGAGAAATTTGTTGCGAGGCAGATATGATAGCAGCGGCAGGGACTGCAGCAAACAAGGGGGAGTTTTAATGTCATTTATACATCCGACAGCGATAGTAGATAAGAATGCAAAAATAGGGAACGATATTTTTATAGGAGCATATTGCATAATAGGGGCAGATGTTCAAATAGGTGATGGAACAAAGATTGAAGGACACGTTGTGATAGACGGACATACAACAATAGGTTTGAACAATAAGATATCTCCATTTGCTTCAATAGGACAACCGCCTCAGGATCTTAAATACAAGGGTGAGCCTACCAGAGTGGTTGTAGGTGATAATAATCTCATCAGGGAATACGTCACCATAAACTGCGGTACTGTTAATGGTCACGGTGTGACTACGATCGGGAACAACAATATGCTTATGGCATATTCGCATGTGGCTCACGACTGTGTGGTAGGGAACAATGTTGTGCTTGCCAATGGCGCATCTCTTGCAGGACATGTGGCATTGGAAGATTACGTTGTGCTAGGCGGTTTTACGGGTGTCACACAGTTTAACAGGATTGGTAAACACGCTTTTATAGGAGCTTATTCTCTTATCCGACTGGACTTCCCCCCTTATTTTACAGGTAAAGGGATGGATAATTTTAATGTGCAGTCCGTAAATGCAATAGGACTTTCCAGACGCGGATTCTCCGAAGAGGCCATAAGGAAAATAAAGAATGCGTATAAACTCTTATATGTGAAGAAAGGTGTTGTGTTTGAAGATGTCATGAACGAACTTAGAGAAGAGGCTAAGAACAGCGACGAAATTTTATATCTTGTCAAATTCATTGAAACAAGCAAAAACGGTATAATAAGGTAGGCAAATATGTTAAGAGCAGGGGTCATAGGTGTAGGACACTTAGGAAGATTTCATGCGCAAAAATATACATCAATAGACGGTGTTCAATTAATGGGTGTTTATGACCTCAATTCGGATAGAGCAAAACTTGTTGCGGATGAGTGCAAAACGAAAGCTTTTGACACCATAGCGGAGCTTCTTAAGAATGTTGATATAGTGAGTATTGCTACTCCTGCAACCGTTCATTTTGAATCTGCAAGACAGGCCCTTGAGGCTGGAGTTCATTGTCTTATAGAGAAACCATTTACACGGACAGTAGATGAAGCAAATAAGCTCATGGATATAGCAAAATGCAAAAATGTTAAGATACAGATAGGCCATCTTGAACGGTTCAATACGGTAATTTCCGAAGGCTATTCCTTTATTAAGAATCCACGTTTTATAGAGGCTAACCGTCTTGCCCCATTTACAGCAAGGAGCACAGACATAGACGTTATACTTGACCTTATGATACATGATATAGATTTGATCCTGGGTATAATGAAGGGAAGTGAGGTCACAGAGATTGATGCAATAGGTGTCCCTGTCCTTACCGATAAAGTTGATATTGCACATGCTAAACTTGTTTTCTCAAATGGTGCGATGGCAAATCTTAGTGCGAGCAGGATATCCAACAAGGTGAAAATGATACCATTGGAATATCCCGATGCGCTCAGAAAAGAAATAGAGTCATTTATAAATGCTGTTAAGACAAACAAGGAGCCGGTTGTCACGGCCATGGACGCATTTAATGCCTTGGTAATAGCACACAAGATAATAGATAAGATAAATAAAAGAATGGAAACCATATGAAGCGGGTTTTAATAGTCGCTGGCGAGGCTTCTGCTGATATGCACGCGGCTAATCTTGTCCGTGCGATCTTGTCAACATCAAAACAAAAAATAGAATTTAGCGGGCTTGGAGGCAGGGAACTTATATCTACCGGCCTTTTTACCCCGGAATTTTATAATGGAGATTTTGCGGTCTCCGGCCTTTGGGAACTTACTGGACACATCAAAAAGATATATTCTGCACTAAAATATTTTAAGAACATGGCAAGTCTGGGCTCTTATGATGCTGCTGTACTTCTTGATTATCCGGATTTCAACATACCATTGGCAAAGCATCTTACAAAAACCGGAATCCCTGTCATATATTATATAAGTCCGCAGGTGTGGGTATGGAGACAGTCAAGGGTTCACAGCCTTGCCAGAAACAGCCGAGAGCTTCTTACTATTTTTCCCTTTGAAAAGGATTTTTATAAGAAACACGGCATAGATGTACATTATGTAGGCCATATTTACTGCCGGTCATTGATGAGGTTTGTAGATTATTTAATCATAAATTCGATGACAAAATCAGGTTCATGATACCTGTAGCCCCTACTATTAAAGAACGGGACATAATTTCTATGCTCGAACCTAAGGCAAAGAATCTTTTTGAAATAGTTAAGGACAGGACCTATGATGTTTATTCTATTGCCGATTACGCCTTGCTGGCATCAGGTACAGCGACGGTGGAAGCCGGTCTTTTTGAACTACCCATGACTATAGTCTATAAGGTTTCTGCTGTTTCTGCTTTATTATTTAAACATGTTGTCAGGTATAAAAATCCCATAGGAATGGTAAATCTTTTATTGAAAAAAGAAATCGCGAAAGAATTTTTTCAGCATGATGCAAATCCTGTAAAAATAGCGGACGATATTATAAATAATCTTACTGATAAAAAAAGATATTCCGAACTCAAAAATGAACTGAAAAAACTCAAAGATATATTATACACAGGAGAAAGCCCTTCTAACGTCGCCGCGCAGCATGTGTTAAAATATTTATAACCTTAGGGTGATTTTTTATGATGAGAATTATTTTAAGTTCTATTTTTAAGATCGCAACCAGGATACGCGCATATCTATATTCAACGGGATTGATTAGATCTTATAAAATCAATGCAAAGATTATCTCTATAGGAAATGTTTCCATTGGTGGAGCAGGAAAAACACCATTAACATTACTGCTTAATGAACGACTGCGGCACCGAGGTTTTAATACGGCGATAATAGAAAAAGGTTATAAGAGTGGGCTTTCGCGTAATAAAATTATTCTGGTACAAAAAGGTCATGATATTCCGGATGGGAACATCATTGGTGATGAACCACTGATGGTGTGGAAACAGCTCCCAACGCGAACCAGATTGGCTATTGCACACAACAAGACCCAGGCGGCTTTTGAAATTAAAAAAAAATGGCCGGATACAGACATTATTATTGTTGATGATGGTTTCCAGCACTTAAGACTTAAAAGAGATCTGGATATAGTGCTTATAGATGCATCTTTAGGGATGAAGGACAAGGTCATTCCTTCCGGAAGACTAAGAGAACCGTATTCCAGCTTGAAACGTGCCAATGTCGTTTTATTCACAAAATCGGACGGCATAACGAATGACGATAGAAATAATCTAAAAAATAGTGTTCTTTGTATAAATCCGATACTTAAGGTTTTCTTTTCAACGATAAATTTTGTTACATCTTCACCCATTACTGGTAAAAAAGTATTTCCGGTGTCAGCTATTTACAATCCGATCCATCTTCACAAAAAAATCAAGGAGGGCGGCGCTATATTTGAAAGATATATGGCGTTTTCCGACCACTATAGCTTCAACAGGAAAGTACTTAATATTATATTGAGGGAAGCGGATAGGAGTGATGCAGAATATATCGTTGTTACCAGCAAGGACTGGGTTAAGATGAAGCCGTTCGTAGACAATGAAAAAAGATTTATAGAAACATGGTATGATCATAAAATAGAGAATGAAGAGGAATTCATTAATTGTTGTACCCAATTCTTAAAATAATTTTTTTACCGATAAGATTCATGCCCAGATCGCTTGAACTGGTGCTGGGCGATTATCTGGGCTGGTTTTTATATCATGTTGTAAGATTCAAAAGAAAAAATGTAAGAAGAAATCTTCTTATGGCCTATGAGCCAGAACTCAGAGATGGGATGATGGCTTTGAACGAAATACGGAAG
>JAPLFT010000354.1 GCA_026390535.1 Pseudomonadota bacterium | reverse complement strand
GGGGATGATGTTGAATTGAAGGTACTTTCGAAGGGTAAGGAAAAAACAGTGAAGGTTAAGTTAGAGGAGGGGAAGTAATCGCGAAGCGATTACAAATTAATCTAATTAATCTAATTTCTAATTGATCTAAACATATATTGTGGGTTAATATCAAAATCTAGGTGCTAAAAGTGGCTTATTGTGGTATCCTAGAGCCAATAATTAATCGTTTATCTACAAGGAATTGTAATCATGGCTAAAAAAACTGTCCAGAATGTGGCTCAAGCCAAGTAAAAAAAGATGGTCGACAGACCAGCAGACAACGGTATAAATGTTGCGACTGTGGCAGAAGATTTCAATCAAAAAACCGTCCACAAAAGTTAGAACAGAAGTTATATGACGAGTATGCCACCGACCGCAAAACACTAAGAGTTTTAGCCAGAGAGAACAAGCATAGTATCGGTTGGGTTAGATCGAAATTACAAAAAGCTCAAACTTTTAAAAAGGAAATTAAACCGAATGGTTACGTCTTTGTCGCTGATTGCACCTTCTTCAAAAGAACCGGTGGCTACGTCATTTTCAGAGCACCAAAACTGAAGAGAAATATTTACTTCAATTCGATAATGTTCGAAACAACTTACGAGTATCAAAAAGGTAGAATGAAAGTCCAAGACTTGGGCTTCACAATCCAAGCAATTACCTTAGATGGCAGACCTGGAGTGAGAAATCTATTCTCGGATATCCCAGTCCAGATGTGCCATTTTCATCAGAAACAGATCATTAAAAGGTATTTGACCAGCAACCCAAAGCTGGAAGCCGGCATCGAGTTAAAGGCTCTTACCGATGCCTTGGCGAATACCACAGAAGAAATATTCACCCAAGAATTTAATGTTTGGTGTAGTAAATGGGAGACCTTTTTAAAAGAAAGAACAACTGATCTTGTTACCGGAAGATGGCATTACACCCACAAGAGAATTAGGTCAGCTAGACACAGCATTAAAAACAACCTGCCGTTTCTGTTTACTTACCTGCAATACCCAGAGCTAGGCATTCCGAACACCACCAATTCATTAGACGGAAGCTTCTCCTGGCTCAAGCAAGACGTCAACATTCACAGAGGAATGAACAAGGAAAATCATAGCAAAATCACTGAATATTTATTGAACAATTAAGGATAAAAAACACCTAAAAATTGATATTAACCCTGATTTTTTATTAATTTTTTTCATCAATTTAAGCTTGGCCATCTGTGCGAAAAAATCTAATATCTATGTATCAGTTAAACTCATTTTACCATAAATATTCTATTCAAAAGGCACCCTTAACCAATCGTAGTCTTTACCTTCCCCAGTTGCTCATTAATATCGAAAAATCCATAATGCCAACCTTGCCGTCCTCATCAAAATCAGCCACATTTGCTTCTTCTATTTTATTCCAATTAGACATTAGTGATGAAAAATCTTTGATTGTAACAGTCCCGTCATTATTGGCATCTGCCAGCTTCTGATGCAAAATTGAGACCGGCAAAAGAGCCGATTCTATCTCCTCACTATCAAGACCGA
>JAPLFT010000372.1 GCA_026390535.1 Pseudomonadota bacterium | reverse complement strand
CCCGACAGTTTATAATCACTGAGGTTCTTAAATAATTTTCTAAAGTTCGAAAAATCATAATTTTTTGAAAAATCTATCTTTAAGGATATCTTTTGCGGATCGGTAATAGAGAGATTTCCGGTCGTTTTTAAAAGTTCTTCTATTAACGTCACTGTTAAATCTTTTATTTTTATACTGGTTTTAAGGTCGGATTCCGCCAAAACAACTATTTTAAGAGCATCTCCTTTTTTCTTTTCTATTGATTTTGTATTTATGAGAAGCTTTGTCGCATCAAGATTAAGTTTTATCTCTGAACTTTCTTTTGATGCAACCTTGATCTTTGCATTAAGTCCCAGATCACCTTTTATGACGGTGTCCAGTTTTTTATAATCAATGGGCGTTGATATATTAAGATCAAGATCCCTTGAGACCGGATCAACATTCAGATATAGATTCAAGCCTTTTATTTCATAAAAATCCTTAGGGGTTTTATATTTCAGAGAGGCATCATTTATTTTAAAGATAAATCTACTTATAAAAAGATATGTTAAGGCACTTTGAGATGATTTTTTCTTCTCCGTTGCAAAAGCATCATTTATATTGTTGGTTTTTCCGTCCGATATAAAATCAAGGGATGGATTATCAAGACGAAGTGTGATCCTGGGTTTTCCTATAATAAGGGTAAAAACGTTAAAACTTAATCTTGCGTTTTTGCAGGAAAACATTTCTTTCTTATCAAAATTAGGAGAAGATAAAAAAGCTATATCCTTTATCTCAAAATGCACTAAAGGGAATACCTTAAGTTTTATCTCTCCAAGGCTAAGCTCACCGGTGGTGTTCTCATTAATCTTGGTAACTGCAAATTTCTTTATATCTTCCACGTTAACCAGAAAATAAACCGCGGCAACCCCTATTATCCAAAAAATAAAAAGTATAGCTAAGGCCAATCCGGAATACCTGAGCAATTTTTTTATAATCATAATTATCAACCTCTCTAAGTTAATTTTTTCTTTAATAATTCATTTACCACTGCCGGATTTGCTTTGCCCTTGCTTTTTTTCATAACTAGGCCGACCAAAAATCCCATTACTGCGGTTTTCCCATCTCTATATTGCTGAACCTGAGCCATAGATTCGCTTATAACCTCATCTATGATCTTTTCTATTGCGGTAAGATCGCTTATTTGCTTCAAACCTTTTTTATCTATGATCTCACCGGCAGAAGCTCCGCCTGTTATCATTTCATTAAAAACCTCTTTTGCGGTGTTCTGATTTATATCACCTGATATAACAGACCTTATAAGATCTCCGAGTTTTTTATGGTCTAACTTAAAGTCTTTTATACCTATCCTTTGCTCATTAAGAGTTCTCATGACCTCTGCCTGCATCCAGTTACTGCACACCTTGGGTTCTTTAATATAAGATACCAGATCTTCATAATATTTAGAGATATCCTTATCTGATGTAAGCACATCGGCATCGTAAAAAGAGAGTAAATATTTTTCCATGAATCTTTCACATTTTTTATCAGGGAGTTCCGGCATGGAATCCTTTTCTTTCTGTATAAAAGATTCATTAAGAATCAGAGGCAAAAGATCGGGTTCAGGAAAATACCTGTAGTCATGGGCTTCTTCTTTTTTCCTCATCGACCTTGTAATGCCGGAAGAAGAATCAAAGAGGCGCGTTTCCTGTATTATTTTTTCGTTATTTTCCAGCATTTTTGTCTGTCTCTCTATCTCATAATAGAGAGCTTTCTCTACAAAGCGGAAAGAATTCAGATTCTTTATTTCGACCTTTGTGCCGAATTTTTCATGTTCATTCTTTCTTATTGAGACGTTTATGTCGCAACGCAGGTTCCCCTCCTCCATGTTACAGTCACAGACTTCCAAATACTCCAGTACAGTTTTTAATTTTTTAAAGTACGCCACAGCCTCTTCAGGAGTACGCATATCCGGCTCACTTACTATCTCTATAAGAGGTATTCCCGATCTGTTCAGATCAACCAGGCTTTCATTAACATTGTGTGTGTTTTTACCGGCATCTTCTTCCATGTGAAGGCGCGTAATCCCAATTTTTTTTTTGGAACCGTCTTTAAAACCTATTTCAACCCATCCGTTTATTGCTAATGGCTCCTCATATTGCGATATCTGATATCCCTTAGGAAGGTCGGGATAAAAATAATTTTTTCTTGCAAATATATTTTTATTATTGATTTTGCAGTTAAATGCCAATGCCGCTCTTACGGCATATTCGACGGCTCTTGAATTTATCGAGGGTAAGGCACCCGGTTGTCCGGAACATACAGGACATATATTGGTGTTCTGTTTTTTTCCAAAAGACGTTGAACATGAGCAAAACATTTTACTCTTAGTGGATAGTTGAGCGTGGATTTCCAGCCCTATTACAGCGTTATATCCTTTTTTATTTTCAGTTTTGCTATTCATCATTCAATAACCTTTTTTTCTTTTACGGTCGTAGCTATATTGTTAAACCATTCCGGCTTTTGCTTTTGTATCATCCAGGCTGTGGTAAAAAGTGTTTTCTCGTCAAAATGTTTTCCTATCAACTGCATACCTATGGGTAGTCCTCTGGAATCCCTACCTGCGGGAAAACCCAAAGACGGGACAGCAGCAAGATTTGCAGAGACGGTAAATATATCGGACAGATACATCTCCAGAGGGTCCTTTGTCCTCTCTCCTATCTTGAATGCCGTCACCGGAGACACAGGCATAAGGATGGAATCACATTTTTCAAAAACCTTCTCAAAATCCTTTTTTATCAATGATCTTACCTTTGCGGCTTTGGAAAAATAGGCATCATAGTATCCTGCGCTAAGGACGAATGTCCCCAGTATTATCCTTCTTCTGACCTCGTCGCCAAAACCATCTCCCCGGGATAAGCTATAGAGATCTTTCAGTTCTTCATAATCCTTGGTCCTATATCCATAACGAACGCCGTCGTACCTGGAAAGATTGGAGCTGGCCTCACCTGTCACTATTATGTAGTATACGGCTAATGCATATTTTGAATTTGGAAGATCTATATCTACAAAATCAAACCCCATATCAGTTAAAACCTTCTTACTTTGCTCCAGAGAATTTAAAACATCTTTGGAACAACCCCCGATAAGCATATCCCGTGGAATACCTACGGTTTTTCTGGAAAAATTATTTTCCCTGTCTTTAACTTCTTTGATCAGATATTCATACATGCCGTCCTTATTCTTTATTGACGTAGTAGAATCCTTCGGATCATGTCCGGATACGACATCATATGCTATAGCCAGGTCCTCTATGTTTTTTGCAATAGGCCCAATCTGGTCCAGAGAGCTTGCAAAAGCAATTATCCCGTATCTGCTCATTCTCCCATAAGTCGGTTTAAGAGATGCCACACCGTTAAAAGAAGCCGGAAGTCTTACAGAGCCTCCAGTGTCAGTCCCGTAAGAGAATTGTGACAATCCTGCAGAAACAGAGACAGCGCTGCCGCCGCTGGACCCTCCCGCTACATGTTTTTCATTCCATGGGTTACATACCGGTCCAAAATGGGAATTTTCATTTGATGATCCCATGGCAAACTCATCCATATTTGTTTTGCCAAGCAAAACCGCTCCGGAATCTTTAAGTCTTTTAGCGATAGTAGAATCATAACCGGCAATATAGTTTTCCAGTATCCTGGATGCACAAGTGGTTTTAACCCCATCGGCAAGCATATTATCCTTTAATGAATAAGGTATGCCTCTCAAAACAGGGTCATCGTTCTTTATACCCTTCATATCTATATCTTTCGCCTTATTTACAGCGTCTTCCAAAACAGTAATATAAGCATTGAGCTTTTTGTGTTTTTTTATCCTTTCAAGATAGAAAGATACCAACTCCTGAGAGGATATTTTTTTTTCTCTCAACATTTTGGCAAGCGTTGGTATTGATAATTTCAACAGATCCACTATTGGTCATCTCCATTTATAATATTGGGAACTTCAAAATAATTATCTTTGTTCTTATGAGCGTTTTTCATTATTTTAGCAGCATCAAAAGGAATAACAATATCCGGCCTCAGATCTTTCTTTTCCACGCAGCCATGGAACATGGGTTCCACGTTATGTACCTTCACATTATTAAGGTCCTCCATGTAGTCAAGTATCTCCGCAAGATGTTCAGAGAATCTGGGCTTTTCACTGTCTTTTATCCTAAGACGAGCAAGGTCACCTATCTTATCTATGAGTTCATCGGTTATTTTCAAAACATTACTCCTTGATTTAAGGGGCTGTAGTCTTAAGCGTGTATGCTTTTATTAGCATGCCATAGGTAACTTGTCAGTATAATTTCCCCTTGTAGTTTCAGATATTTAGTTGTTTAATATTATCATCATTTTGTTTAATTCGTTGTTTGTAGATGATTATTCATAGATACATAAAGATACTTTTTTTCCTATCGCTGACCATATCCCTATGTGTGTATGCGCAGGAAAATCAACTGCCTTTGAAAAAATCACTCACTAAAACCAAAAAAAAACATTCTCCAGTTGCTGTAACTGCAAAAACACCCCTTGGTCCACAACTAAAAAAGACACCAATGGAAAGAAAAGACAAGTTGGCCCCAGGTATTCTAAACGATGTAAAAGAGGCCACTACTTCAGAAGATTCTGAGGTGGATGACTGGGAAGAAAATACCGGGAAAAAGGAAATAGCGACTGAACTTACCAGAGATTTTAAGCAGATGAGCTCCGGCATAAAGGATCTAGTCCAAAAGTATAACTTTAGGTTAGGTGATCATCCTTATGCCCTGCAGGGTCTTCCGATATTATATACATCAAAGTCCACAGGTTTTAACTTTGGAACAAGGATATCTTTTGCCGATTTAAAGACCGAGGATCCTTATTCATTCCTTTTTACATTTCAGTTCCAACAAACGGATAGGGGAGCAAAAAATCACGAGATGTCGTTAGACATACCGTCGTTTTTTTCCAGACATTGGAGAATAAGACTGACTTATACATATCCTGAAGTAATAGATAATAATTATTTCGGCATAGGAAATAATACTGCCTATGATAAGGATCTTGTTACTCCCGGTAATCCAAAATTCCTATCCAGGACTTACTATCAATATATATTTACATACCCAAGATTCACAGTTGATATATTTTATAAATTTTTCAGAGAAAAATTATCCATATACGCGGGTATAGGACTGGATAGGGCATCAATAGATCCCAATAGTATAAACCAGATATCAAAGATATTCACGGAACGACCATTCGGATACGGCGGGGGAAATACCAATTACATAAAAGTCGGAATGAAATACGATTCCAGGGATTATCCTATGAACCCGACAAAGGGTATAGTACTTGCAGGAACATATACGGACCATGCAAAATTCATGAGTAGCGATTACAGTTATGAAGACGTAGATTTTACCTATATAGGGTTCTTCTCTTTTCTTAAATATTTTGTTCTGGGGCACAGAATAATGATAGATCAGGTATTTGGAAATAATATTCCATTTTTTGCCCTGGCAGAATTCAACTCCTATGATAACTATCAGGGGCTTGGTGGACAGGATACATTGAGAGGAGCTCCCACCTTCAGGTTCATAAACAATCTGAAATTCGTAAATCAGATAGAATTAAGAACTCGTTTTTATAATGGAATCGTTTTTGGACAGCATATGGAATTGTTCGTTGTGCCTTACTGGGATTTTGGAAGGGTATGGGACAAACATCAACAGTTCACCTTTGATAGCTTCCATAACACGTTCGGGAACACATTCAAATTCATATGGAACACC
>JAPLFT010000108.1 GCA_026390535.1 Pseudomonadota bacterium | reverse complement strand
CGATGAGTAATTTTGGCTTTGGCAAAGTGATGAAAGAACACGATATAGAAATGGTGGAAGCCGCCGTTGGTGACAGGTACGTCGTGGAAAAGATGCGTGACTTTGGATACAACTTTGGCGGAGAACAGTCCGGACACATCATATTCCTTGACCATACTACCACGGGAGACGGGATCATAGCGGCTCTGCAGGTCCTGTCATTGATGATCAAAGCATCAAAACCGTTGAGTGAACTTTCTAAAGTCATGAAAAAATATCCTCAGGTACTTAAGAATACAAAGGTAAAAGAGAAGATCCCTTTTGAAAAAATACCGGATTTCAGTAAACGCCTGGAAGAGATACGCGCCGAACTTGGCACAAAGGGCAGGGTGTTCGTAAGATATTCAGGCACGGAACCAATAGCAAGGGTGATGATAGAGGGTGAGAACCATAATGTCATTGCCCGTTACGCAGATGATCTCATATCCATAATAAACAATAAGATCGGCCGCTGAAAACATCTTCGGTAATATGTATCCATATTTAGACTTAACCTTTTATTTCAGACCTTACTTGCCGTCGTCCATTGTACTCATCGTTGGGATACTGTATTTGTAATGGATTTAGAAAATCTTGCTGCCGCGTAATTCCTAAATCCTACAAATACTAGTATCCCAACTTCTTCATACAATAGACTCCTTGGTGTTTAAATGGACTGAAAGGAGAAATTAAATCTAAATCAGGATACCCATATTACCTAAGATGTTTTCAGCGGCCTAGAAACGGAGGTTTTTTATGAATTCAAGTAGCATATCCGAGTATTGTGCAAGGATGTTGCCGAACAGTAGGAATATTATAAGTATGAGCTTTACGAACACGTTTATAGACGGAGAGACCGCATCCTTTAGTGGATCACCGACGGTGTCGGCGATTACCGCCGCATTATGGGCCGGCGCGTCCTTGCCGCCGTGTTTTCCGCTTTCAATGAATCTTTTTGTGCTGCCCCATATATGGCCGGATGTGGTCATCATTATGGCGAATAAAAACCCAGTCGCTGTAGCTCCAAGAATGAGTCCGATACTTCCGGAAACACCCAGCAAAAGAGCGGTCACACATGGTATCAGTATCCCGAGTATCATAGGAAGTATTACGCCTTTTCTTGAACCCTTGCTGGATATCTGCATACATGCGGCATAGTTTGGTTTTGTATCACCGGCGACCAATCCCTGTATCTCTCTGAATTGTTTTCTTATTTCCTCTATCATCAGATGCGTAGTCTTGGCAACGGACCTCATTATTATTCCGGAGAGCACGAATATGGTAAGACCGCCAAGTATCACGCTTACCAGCATCTTGGCCGTTATCTGGGTCATCTCTACTTTGAACGTGCAAAGAAGAGCCATCGTTATTATCATCATATACGCGACTGGAATACCTCTTGTAAGACCCGACGTCTTTATGCCTATTTCTTCAAGATTTTGTATTCTTTCTTTAATGAACGGTTCCATGTTGGAAGTCTTTGTTATTCCGGCGGCGTTATCGGATATTCCTCCATATATATTTAATGTCAGTATCATCGCTACAGTGGAAAGCATTCCTATTGACGCTATTCCTATTCCGTATAGGCCGATTGGGATGTCCGTTAAGCCTCCGGGTATTATATAGGCCAGAAGTACGGCAGCCGCCAGTGTCAGGGATGGTATCCATGAGGAGATCATGCCTATTGTAAGTCCGTTTATTATTACGGTAGATGAACCGCTTGTAGTGCTGTGTATTACCCTTTGCGTGGGATGATGATCATATGATGTGTAATAGTATGACGACTCACCTATAACTATTCCGGCAAGTATTCCCGATACCGCTGACCAGAATATACCGATATCTGCCGGTATAAGAAGATATACTGCAAAATACTCCGCTATTATTGATAATATATACACAACACCAAGAGCTATCTTCACATTAGTAAAAATATTTTTTGCCGTAGTTACCTGTTTTGCCCTGATTATAAGTATCCCTATTATAGAAATTATAACTCCGGCAGCGGATATAAACATCGGTACTGACGCAAATGACATCTGTGTGTCGAAAGGTTTCCCCGTTGTTATATAAAGTCCCAGTATAATCGCTCCGGCAATTGAGAAAGTAAAAGATTCAAAAAGGTCAGAGGCCATACCGGCGATCTTTCCCGTTATATTTCCGATCTTATCTACAATAACAGCAGGATTTCTTGGATCATCCTCTGTGATACTTACTTCTGTTTTACCTACCAGGTCAGATGCAATATCTGCCGCTTTTGTAAATATTCCGCCGCTGACTCTTGTAAAGAACGAAAGTATTGATGTACCAAAACAAAAACCCAAGATTACAAAAGCTGTTTGGTATACGTCATATTTTAGTATGACCATAGATATTAAAAAGAGAACGGAGATCCCCAGTATCGGTATCCCATTGACCATCAGTCCTATAGAGGCCGATGTTCTGAACGCAGTTCTGAATCCGGAGGACAGTGATTTCCTGGACTCGCCGACCGTTCTTATTGATGATTCAAAACCTTTCCTGAGGCTTATATACTCAGATAGACCCTGTAGCAAAAATCCGGTCAAAAAAGCAAAAGGGGTTAATATCGGTAAAAGCTTCAGGTGAAATGTCACGATGCATATAAAAGCGAGTATTACCGCTACAACTGCGATCAATATTTTATAGTACGACGATATATAGGTCTTTAGCCCTTTCTCTATGGCGTTTTCCGTTGCTTCCAGTTCTTTTATGGAGGCTTCTCTTTTTCCTGCGGATCTGTAAAAGGCCCATGATGCCAGCAAAGCCACCAAAGCCCCGGCCGGAGCCGCAAACCACAAAATAGGAAGGCCCAGTATCAGATACTCATCTATCACAGGATCTTACCTTTTCCCCATCGAGTATATTTTCAAATAGTTGTACGCCATTGCCGCCTGATAATCCACGCCGATGTCCACGACTTTTTTGAGATCCTGATTTTTCATTTTGGTTTTTAATCCTTTTTCTGCACGGTCGTATATTTTGTCTATCAGGCTTTTATTTTGTTCATCTTCGTTATCAGCCTCGTTGGCAAAATGTCCTTTTAGTTTTGCCTCTCCGAATTTTGCTTTTGTGTCTTCTTCTATGGCTAATTCATCCTGCATTACATTTGGATCCACAGGGAGTATTTCTACGTCCGGTTCTATACCTTTGGCCTGTATGGATTTTCCGCTTGGGGTGTAATATCTTGCTATCGTATATTTTACTGCGGATTTATCATCAAGTTCTATCAGCGTCTGTACGGAGCCTTTTCCGAATGTTCTTTGTCCTACAACTACTGCCCGGTTATTATCCTGAAGCGCTCCCGCAACGATTTCGGATGCACTTGCGGACGCCTGATTTACCAGTACTACCATAGGAATATCTTTTATCTTTTGTACGTCGGGTTTTGCGTACTCTACGATCTTCTTTTCCTTATCCCGTCCCTGTACACTCACTATGATACCTTTCTCTATGAACATGTTGGCAACTCCGATTGCCTGATCCAGTAAACCTCCGGGATTGTTTCTAAGGTCCAGGAGTATTCCTTTCAGTTTTCCGTCCTTTGCCTGTTTTTGTAACTTAGTTAAAGCTTTTTTAAAGTCGCTGACAGTACTTTCATTGAATATCGATATCCTCAGATATGCGTAATCATTAGGCAACATCATGCTCTTTGCAGAAACTATTTTTATTATTTTTCTTACAAGATCAAAGTCTATCGGTTTTGATTTGTTGTCGCGTAAAACCGTAATTTTAACCTTTGTGCCTGAAGCTCCTCTCATTTTTGAGACTGCCGTCTGTAAGTCCATGTCAGTTGTGGATTCATCGTTGATCTTTATTATCCTATCCATAGATTTTACGCCTGCGTTCCATGCCGGTGAATCTTCTATCGGTGTTATTACCGTTATCATATTATCTTTTTTGGTTATTTCTATTCCAAGCCCTCCGAATTCTCCCGAAGTGCTTTCTTTCATC
>JAPLFT010000236.1 GCA_026390535.1 Pseudomonadota bacterium | reverse complement strand
TCTTGAGCCACTGCCATATAATGGAAATAATCTCTCATAGGAATATACAGCTTTAACGGGTTATATACGTCTTTATTCTTAATCATTTCGATATATTCTTTGGAGGCACCTAATTTTGATTTTCCATTAACGTCGTGTTCCATCACCTGAGTGTTTTTATTTATATATAGCGGTTTCAATATTATATTGGAACCCAAGGCTACGTGGATATAATAAACGGTAAAAAAGACAACACATAACCCTGATAAATAGACTATAAACAGTTTAAAAAGCTTTTTTATCCGGTTTATCAGAGTATCAGGCGCATATTCTTTAATATATAAAGCTACAAACAATAACGTCAGTATAAAACCAACCATTTTAGTGGATATAGCCAGACCTGTTAAACAGCCAAAAACAAAATAGTTAATAAACGTCCTCTCTTTCTTCTTTTCATACAAATAAATAAAATATAGTATCGTCAAAAACGAGAAGAACACCAGAGTACTGTCAAGCATAGCCGATCTAAAATGAACTATTGATGAATTCTCAAATAGATATAAAGAGCTGAACATCAAAGATAAAAGGCGATTCTTGGATAATCTGTAAAAAATAAGAAAAATAAGCAATCCATTTAAAAAACCAAATAGCGAAGGGAAAAACCTTACGCCTACAAAAGAAAAGCCCCCAATAGTCTCAGAAAAAACAGATATTTTATTTAAATATCCTTTCATGTCTATATTCTTGTTGGGATTAAAGATAACCTCTCCCAACGCCATAAACATCTTGGCAAGCGGTGGATTTACGCCAAAAGAAACCATTCTGTGAACATATCGTTCCGCATCAATTATATAATAATATTCACTGTAAAATGCTTTTGCAGGTTTGTAGTAATTATGAAAATATGTAAAATAAGATATAATCAAAACCAAAACGCAACAAAAAGCTGTTTTCATTTTATTACTTATCTGTGGCAAAGGTCCTCCCAAAAGCCCACCAACCTGGTCTTTCTACACTCCAAATAATTTATATATTTACCGTAAGTCACAGCAGACGTATAAGAATACACATAAAAAATCTGCGCTATTAACAGAAATATCGAGATATAAAGAATTTTATCCTTTTTCATTATATTTTTTTCAAAAACATAGTTGAACATAAGAAAAAACAGAATGAAAGAAAAGAAAAGAGGCAAAAGATATGTATTCATAAATAAGATCCTTTGCGTAGCTATAAATATTACAGCAATCATGTATGCGATATAAAGCGACGTAATAGGACGACTACCAAGCTTTGTTTCATCAACTCCAAATTTCGGCAAAAATAATTGAGATGCTTTTATTAAGTTAAAATAATCCCTCATAGGAATAAATATTTTTAATGGATTATATATTTCTTTATTCCTAACCATTCGGATATAATCTTCCGACGGTATTTTCAATCCAATTAAACTCTTGGTTTTCATCATTAGACCAATATCGTTGCCTTTGATGTCGTTGTCCAATATCGTGGAGCTTAAAATCACATTCACATAAAAAACAATAAAAAAGACTACACACAATCCAAACAAATAAGACATAGATCGTTTAAGGAATTTATTTATCTTATTTATTATCCTGTCATGCTTATGTTCTCTTAATTCCTTAAAAAATAAGAAAACAAATAGTAATATCAGTATCAGACCAACCATTTTGGTAGATCCGGCTAAACTAGTTAAACAGCCAAGAACAAAATAATTTATTAATGTCTTTTCTTTCTTCTCCTCATACAAGTAAATAAAATACAGTATCGTCAAGAACGAGAAAAATATCAGAGTACTGTCAAGTAATGCTCCCCTAAAATGAACTATTGATGAATTTTCAAACAGATACAGAGAGCTGAACATCAAAGATAAAAAATGATTTTTGGATAATCCGTAAAAAATCAGAAAAACAAGCAATCCATTAAAAAAGCCAAATAATACAGGGAAAAAGCGGACACCCGCATAAGAAAAAGCGTTATTACTATCAAGGTACAAGAGTGTGCTTTCTGTAGGCTCTTTAATGTTTATATTTTTATTGGGATTAAAAAGTTTTTCACCCAAAGCTATAAACATTTTACCAAGCGGCGGATTTACATCAAAAAATACTATTCCGTGAAGGTATCGTTCCGCATGAGTTATATAATAGTATTCGTCGTAAAATGCTTTTGAAGGCTTGTCATAGTGATGAAAATATGTAAAATAAGATACTAATAAAACCAGAGAGCAACAAAACAATGTTTTCATTTTATTACTTATCTTTGACAATCATCCCTCCAAAAGTCTATTAATCTGATCTTCTCGCACTCCAAATAAGTTATCGGTTTGCCGTAAGTTAAGGGAGATGTATAAAAATATGCATAAAAAATCTGTGCTACCAATAGAAATACCGAAACATAAAGAATTCTATCGTTTTTTATAATATATTTTTCAAAAATATAATTAAACATGAGAAAGAATAAAATGAAGGAAAAGAAAAGCGGCAAAAAATACATGTGTATGTATAGAGCCCTTTCCATCCCCAACAATATTACTGCAATCATGTATCCGATATAAAGCGATGTGAAGATAAGCACATAATTGTATGTCCTCGTATTTGATATTTTAATTTTAAATATAATTTTTGCAAAAATTAAACATATAGATAGTACCACCGCAAGCAGCCCAAGGCTCCAGTTAACCGGATTACCCTGAAATTTCAAATACACCAATTTATCAGTCTTAGGAAAGTGACTAAAAAGAGTATAATTAACATTTTTTATTCCAATCGGCCAACCGACAGGCGGGCTACTAAGTTCAAGTGAATCTTTTATCGGCATAAATGATTGAACTGTTGCCATGTGGTTAAAATAATCTTTCATTGGAATAAATAATTTCAACGGATTGTATATTTCCCTATTATCAATCATCCGCACATATTCTTTTGACGCTCCGGATATTCCTCCTTTTACATTATCATCAGTAATATCGTTCTTTAATATATTAGAGCACAAAGCTACGTGCACGTAGTAAACAGTAAAAAAAACCATGAACAATCCAAACAAATAAGAGATAGACTGTTTAAAGAGCCTTTTTACCTTATTTCCAATACCTTCATACTCTTTTAACCCTCTAAAAGATAAGAAAATAAATAATAAGGCCAGTATTATACCAACCATTTTAGTGGATACAGCTAAACTGGTCAGACAAGCAAGAATAAAATAATTTACTAAGGTCTTTTCTTTCTTCTTCTCATACAAATAAATAAAATACAGGATCGTCAAAAATGAGAAAAACACCAGGGTACTATCCAGCATGGCTCCCCTGAAATGAACTATAGAGGAGTTCTCAAACAGATACAGGGAACTGAAGATCAAAGATAAAAAGTGATTCTTGGATAATCCGTAAAAAATCAGAAAAATAAGTAATCCATTT
>JAPLFT010000254.1 GCA_026390535.1 Pseudomonadota bacterium | reverse complement strand
GAACAGGGCTATTAGTCAATCATCTCAAAGGAGAAGGCATGAACGCAGTAGGAGTTGATCTCTGGGATTATTCAGAGAAACATCTGATCCAGATAAAGGACAATAAGCTACCATTCAAAAACAATTCATTTGATATAATATACTTCATGCACAGTGTTGCCCACATAGAGAACATAGAAAAGATGATAAAAGAGTGCAGAAGGGTGATAAAATCCAATGGACACATTATTATTATAACAACCAACCCTAGATTCCTTATGTTCTATGGGATCACAAACCGCATAAGAAAGCATAAGATAGATTATACAGTGGTTAAGTATCATGGAATTGAATCATTAAAGTCATTATTCCCCAAAGAAGTAAACAGAAAAGCATTTGCGATATATTATTATGGCAGATGCCCATTCTGCAAGGAACAAAACAAGATCCATTTAAACATATTCAAACATTCATTCAGGGAAAGATTGATATATGCGGTAAGGATATGCAAATAGACTGGGATTGTTTCAAGGAAATAGCCTTTGGAAGCCAGATAATGGGTTTCAAAAGCTTTTGGAGTGTAGGAAAGGAAGGTTGCACAGCAACAGCCACATTAATATTGATATACTCTATTATACTGACCCTGCTGACACCCATATTGATGATTATAGCTTTTCCTTGCAGTATAAAAAGAGGTAAAAATGCAAAACGTAAAATTGCCTAAATACATCAAATTGAACCAAAATAGACTAGCTGTTATAAGCCTCTCTAATCCAAAAAAGTCCTATCAGGGGTATAAACTATGGATAGGTGATAGATATGCCAAGTGTAAGCCTCTGCTTAAGTTTAACGAGTATCTGTACGGGACATTAATTCCCTTGTGGTATCAAGATTGGGGGATATTGCAGGTGGATCTAAACTTCTTCAAGCAAAATGCCAATGTACAGGATATTATTGGGCTTTGGCATAAGAATTACAGCATATTAGCACCATTGTATAAAAAAGCGATAAAGGAGGTTTGAATATGGCAAAAGTATTGATTTTAGTTCCAACATACAATCAGAAAAGAGAGTACCTATTGGAGTGTCTAAAAAGTATCAAGAACCAGACTTTTAAGGATTTTAGGTGCTGTATATTGGATGACGGATCGCAGAATAGGGAAGAAACAGAGGCTCTGGCAAAAGAATATAAGTTTGATTATGTCTGGCAGGAGAATGAGGGAATTGGCAGCATAAGGAATTTGGGTATAAAGCAGATAAAGGATGAGAATTTCCTTTGTTATATATCATCTGATGACAGTTTAGAGCTAGATTACATACAAGTTATGTACAATGCGGCCCAAGAGTACCCTGACACTATTCTATATTCAAATTATTATCTTATGGATGAAAATTTAAATATAATCCAACAGACCAATTACGTCAATTATGATATATATGAAGATTTTGTCATGGCAGTGGTTGAATCCGCCAAAAAAAATCAGATGTTCGTGAATTATAATCTCTTTGCACCAGTCAAACTATTGCAGGATTGTTTGTTTAACCCAGACAAAAG
>JAPLFT010000292.1 GCA_026390535.1 Pseudomonadota bacterium | reverse complement strand
CATTTGCAATAGGACGAAGAGTTTAAATGTCTTTGGAGGATTGTTCTTATGAAAAAATTGCTTGGATTATTGTCCATATTTTTTATTGTAAATACAGGCCATGTTCTTGCTCAAAGTGTTGATAGTTTTGTAGATGTATTTGATAAACTTGCAAAAGAAAAAAAGATTAAAATACCATCTAATATAAATATAGAAACAAGATCTTTTGAATTTTCTACTATAATAACTATAATAAAGGATGGAGAGAAGGCGCCTTCCTTCACGATGGGAAGTGACGATGATGAAAAAACCCCTAAAGATGAAAAACCCTCTCATGATGTTAAGTTGACAATACCATTTGAAATGCAAAAAACAGAAGTAACACAGTATCAGTATAAACTTATTATGGGCAATAACCCTTCTTCTTTTAAAGAGAGGGGAGCAACGTACAATAGACCTGTAGAAAATGTATCTTATGATATGGTGCAGAAGTTTATTAAAAAGTTAAACGAACTGGATAGCGAATATGAATATAGACTCCCGACAGAAGCGGAATGGGAATATGCGTCCGATGGAGGCATATCTACAGATAAATTACGCTATTATGCTTGGTTTGCAGATAATTCTGACGAGAGAACACACAATGTAGCGACCAGGTCACCTAATAATACATTTGGTCTGTATGATATGTTTGGTAATGTACAGGAATGGGTGAGTGATTTCTATGGTGAAAAATACTATTCATCCCTTGATGAATTTGTTGATCCACAGGGACCTGAAGAGGCTGATGAGGGCTCTTCCCATGTAATACGTGGCTGCAGTTGGAACGATCCTGCCAAGTTCTGTAGGGCGTCTCTTCGCAGTGAATGGTCAGACGAAAACTCTGTTGGTTTCCGTCTTGTAAGGACAAAAAAATAACCATTAACGCTTTTAACGAAATCCCGGCGAAAATATAATTACCTATCTTTATGCCCCGATAACGTGTATAGTGGTCGCGTTCAGATGAAGCAAAAGCAGAAAAAGAAACAAAAGGAGCAGAAGCCCCTAAAGAATATCCTCTTTACCTCGGTCGTCGGTCCATACGGCATTCTTGGAGAATGGTCGCGCTATAAAAACCCAATGAGCCTTTTAACAAATCAGGTCACCAGGGGACAGATGTATTTTCAGGTACAGATGTTCAATAATACATGGGCTTTTGATCTTTTTGCGGCAAATATTAATGCGAATACAGCGATACTGGACTTCCCTTCTGTAGGACAGCTGAAGAGCGTTCTTAAGGCCACAAAATGGGATAGAGTAGGTATATCCGCAATTATTCCCAATTTTGACGCACTCTTGAAAACCTATCAGGTAATAAGAGAAATATTGCCGACGGTGTCAATAGACATAGGCGGTCATATTGTAAATGACGAGAATGTAATACAGGAATTAAAACAGAATATGCTGAATACTTGTCCTAAAGAGACATTTGGAACATATTCAGGAAGTAATCCTGATTTTCAGGATCATAAACAGACGGTCACGTTTGTAAAACGCGACGGATTGGATTATTACGCAATACTTGATGGTGTTGGAATTAAGGATCCGGAAAAGCTTTTTGTTCCTCTTTCAATAGCAAGTGTTC
>JAPLFT010000002.1 GCA_026390535.1 Pseudomonadota bacterium | reverse complement strand
GAGATAAGGGATTGTATCAAAGATGTAAGATCCTTTCCTTTAAAGGTTTTATTGCCGTGAGTAATAACAGCACAGCTTTTTTCAACTATTTTTACAAGATAATCATACAGGGCATCATTGTTTTTTAGATATTCATGTTTGCTGCCGTATTTTATTCTGTAAAGAGGCGGCTGAGCTATATACACGTTCCCTTTTTTGAACAGTTCAGGCATTGTCCTATAGAAAAACGTAAGGAGCAGTGTCCTTATATGTGATCCATCGCTGTCCGCATCTGTCATTATGATTATTTTTTCATACCTCAGTTTTGATATATCAAAGGAGCTCTCCACGCCACAGCCTAAGACCTGAATAAGTATTTTTATTTCTTCGTTCTTTAATATTTCATCTATATTCTTTTTTTCCACGTTAAGGATTTTACCCTTAAGGGGAAGTATCGCCTGTGTTTTCCTGTTTCTCGCTTGTTTAGCGGAACCACCTGCGGAATCCCCTTCCACAATAAAGAGTTCCGCCTTTGAGGGATCCTTAACCTCGCAATCGGCGATCTTACCGGGTATGGTGGATATCTTGTCCAGCAATCCTTTTCTTCTTACAAGCGTCCTGGCTCTTTTTGCAGCCTCAGAGGCTTTAAATGCAAGTGATGCTCTTTCGCACAATTCTTTGCCCACAACCGGATTGGATTCAAAATACTCGGTCATCTTGTCGGAGACAAATTTATGGACGGCGTTCCTTACCCAGACGTTAGTAAGTCTTGTCTTGGTCTGACTTTCGAATTCAGGTTTTTTAAGTCTTACACAAACTACTCCCGTCAGGCCTTCTCTTATAAAATCGCTCTCAATCCTGGGCTGTTTTAATCTTTTTTCGGAAAAATCATTTATCGCCTTAGCTATTCCGCTCTTAAAACCTGCTTCGTGCGTTCCGCCAAGAGATGTTGTTACAGAGTTTGCGTAAGTCCTGACCTTTTCATAGGTGGAATCATTGTACTGCCAGCCGATTTCCAACACCATTCTCTCATCTTTGTTCTCATCCGAATCAACAAAGCCTGAGAACACAACGGCATCCTTTGGTACTACGTTGCCCCCCTCATTTATCTCTTCTATCAATGTCTTGATGCCGTCCGGGAAATTATATACATCCCCTTCCATTCCCTCTTCCTTAAACGTCACCGTCAATCCTTTGTTAACGTGAGCAAGGTCCTTTAATTTATTGGAAAGGATCGCGGATTTATATTTGATCTTAGCAAAATATTTTTCATCGGGTTTATAGGTTATCGTCGTTCCGGTCTTGTCCGTCTTTCCAACTATCTTAAGCGATGTAACGGGTTTCCCTTTTTCATATCTCTGAAAATATTTTTTTCCGTCCCTTCTTACCTCTATCTCCAAAAACTCGCTCAATGCATTTACTACGGAGAGTCCAACACCATGGAGTCCGCCTGAATAATCATAGGCACCCTTCTTCATCTTACCGCCGGCATCCATGGTGGTAAGAACAACTTCCAGAGCAGTACGTTTTTCTGTAGGATGCATTTCCGTAGGAATGCCCCGTCCATTATCACTGACGGTTATAGTGTTATTTGAATGCATTATGACATCTATTTTGTTGCAATGACCGTTCATTGCCTCATCTATGCTGTTAGAGACAAGTTCATCCACAAGATGATGTAACCCTCTTGTAGATGTATCTCCTATGAATCTTGCCGGATTTTGCCATACAGCTTCTAGTCCTCTTAGGACTATTATATCTTCGGCTGTCTGTTTTTTTTGTTTTGGATTAACTTCTGTAGTCATATTTTTAAGCCTAAACCTACCTGTACCCCGTATAATGATCCATAGAATATATGTCTCAAATCAAATGCGGTCTTTAGTGATATGGTTTGATATATATAATATTCAAAACCAAGTGTTCCCTCAACTATTGTATGACCTTTGATCCAACCGATGTAGTTTACAATAAACATTGTAAATCTTCGACTAAAATTTACATCATAGTTAAAAAAGCTTATGTGCGGGCCTCCTCCGGAAAATTTATCTGAATTTATATACTTCCATCCTATTGAAAGTTTTGGTTGTATATGCTTTCTTGGAAAAGGACGAAAGATCAGGTGTGTTGAGTAAAAACCCTGATCGGAATCCCCGTTATTATATGTTTCATAGATTATATCAACACCGAACCATTTTTTATAAAGAGTACTATCTATCCTCTAT
>JAPLFT010000034.1 GCA_026390535.1 Pseudomonadota bacterium | reverse complement strand
CAGTCATTGTTCCTTATGGCATTTTTATATATTGTATGTTGTTCCTGATACACGTTGGCGCTGGCGGAGATCCCCGATCCATCGGCAAAAGCCATTCCTGCAGGATTGTAATAAGTGCCGGAGAGATCATTTGAAAGGCCGACATATGCTCCACCCATTGTTGCGGCCCTATCACCGACCAGTATATTCTTATAATGATCCGGTTCAGAAAATACAGGTATGCTGTAGAGTAATATCGGCATTAAAAATATGAAAGTTTTTTTTGTCATTTTACCGGTTGTTTTTGTGGTAGTGGTTGTTGCGGTGGCAGTTGCTGCTGCGGTTGCTGTGGTTGTTGTTGGCTTTGCTTGATCATATCTAATAATTTTTTCTGTATCTCTTCTGGTTTGGCGGCGCCAGCTGCTTCATCTGTTCCGACCTTTGTACCGTCTGTAGCGGTTGTACCAGCAGGGGCAGGAGCATTAGTACTGACGGGAGCTCTTTTTATAGTTTGGAACTTTTGTGTTTTTAATTTAGATGGGGTTGATTCTGTGGCCGTCTTATTATCTTTTGCATATTGGAATCCCCATACATAATCTTCTTCAGAATCTTGACCGCTGGGATTTATCACCGTCTTCTTCTGGATTCCTCCCTCAGGTTTGTCCTTTGTTACGGTCTTACCCTTGTATTGATAACCGTATCTGTAGCTTTTATATTTTGTCGTACCGTCGGTATCAACATATGTTTCAACTACAACATTTCCCGTGGGCTTTGTTTCTCCTTTTTTTGCAGTATCGGTAGAAGTGGTATCGGTATTTTGTCGTGCGGGTGCGCTAACGTCAAAATTAGGAGAATTTAATTGTGAATAGGAAACCGAACATATAAAAAAAGTCGTTAAGGAAAATATGCAGAATTTCAACATTTTTCCTCCTTAATATATTTTTTAACAACCTTTATGTATTCTGACAATCTTTTATTTTAACAATGCACGGGCCAAATAATTATGATATACGCTGCAATATGACTAATAAAGATAGTGTGGATAATAAGACCAAATCTATGGAACTTCATGAAAACTTAAAAGGTAAACTCTTTATTGGAGAAAAGATCCCTATTACCTATGATAATTTATCACAACTTTATACTCCAGGTGTTGCCGAACCCTGTCTTAAGATAGCAAAAGACGCTGAATCTGCATACGACCTTACCTGGAAATGGAACAGTGTTGCTGTTATAAGTGATGGCAGCAGGGTGCTTGGTCTTGGAAATATTGGGCCTACAGCGTCTATGCCGCTCCTTGAGGGCAAGGCTTTGATCTTTTCAAAATTTGGCGGAGTTGATGCCGTTCCTCTTGCAATTTCATCTATGACTGTAGATGAAACAGTGTCGGTAATAAAATCAATTCAATACGGTTTTGGCGGAATAAATCTTGAAGATATATCCATCCCAAGGTGTTTTGATATACTGGATCGTCTTATAGCGGAGCTTGAAATTCCGGTATGGCATGATGACCAACAAGGGACAGCCACTGTAATAGTTGCTGCTTTGCTTAATGCTCTGGAGATAACAAAAAAAAATCTATTCTCGGTTAATATAGTTTTATTGGGTTCCGGAGCGGCAAATTCATCCGTATATAGACTTTTAAAAGTTGCAGGAGTTGAACCGTCTCAGATGAAGATATTCAATTCAGGTGGAATATTAGGTTCACATAGAAGAGAACTTGAGAATGTCCCCGTGTTTA
>JAPLFT010000250.1 GCA_026390535.1 Pseudomonadota bacterium | reverse complement strand
TTTACAGGTGGAATCTGAGAAATATCATTACAGTTAATAAGAGATTTAAACTGTGAAAAAATAGAATTAAAGTCATTATCGTTGACTTGCTGTAGCTCGATAAATTTCGCAGATGTATAAGGATTTACAAAATCCGATTTTTCAAATAGCAGAAATTCATCTCCACAACCAAATTTATGCCATAGACTTGGCTCTTTACTTAATGCCAAAAGCGATAGATAGATCACCCAAGCAGAAAAATTATCCAGATGAAGGTCAAAATCCCTCTCTGTTCTACTAGGGTGCTGATAATTTCCAAGACCTAGCTCATGGCTTTGAAAGCCTTTAAGTGCTGGAACATACATTCCATCATAATCAATAAGCCGAAAATCTCCGTTGGATATTAAAATGTTTCCGTGTTGTAGATCACCATGAGCTATTGAACATCTTTTAAGTTCAGATATTAATTGGTGAAATTTATGTGCCAAAAGTTCTAAAATTTGTCCGTTATTAAGGTTCTTTTCAATATAACTGTTTAATTGCTCTCCTTCAATCCATTCCATTTTTAATATTGGATACCAATTGCCTTTAATCCTTATACCTTGTCTTAGAAAATTGAAATCAACCATATATGGAAGTTTGTTTTGTTTAAGATGACTACTTATTGAAGAATATCTTTGCTCTTGGTCAGATATATCCTTTAGAAAACATCGGACAGCATATTTTTTACTATTGCAATTCATCTGATACACACTTGCAAATGCTCCCGAAATAGGCTTTGGAAGCTTTAAACGATCTAACTCAGGTTTGCCGTTTTTAAGCTCTATATCGTCAAAGCAAATACTAGGATTTTGGATAACTTCCTGATAATCTATAATACTTGGCCAAGGCATAATACGGTATCACCTACCCTTCAATGCTAATGTGTATCAAAGTTACGTCATCATTACGGATATGTTTATTTGACCTTAAATCACTTATCCATTCATTAAACTTCGGTTGATGATCATTCGTTAAAAACTTTCGTATAGTTTGCCATGGTGATTTTCCTGATTCATACTCTTTCAAAAACCAACAGGCAAGAGCATCTGTCATTATATAGAATCTATCGTCACATTGTAATTTACCATTAGTTTTAAGGGCATCGGATTCTTTCTTGTCGTTGTGACTCTTACTGGAAACAAGTGATGGTCTGTCATTAAATTCCGAAGGTTGCTGGATTGGAAACTTAGTTATTAAATCTTCACCTCTAACTTGAAAAAGGCAAGTATCTCCAAGTGCAATTGCTTCCCAACTTCCATAGGAATTTCCTGAATCAATTAGAGTAAATCCCAAAAACGTGGAAAATGCGCCCGCCTGTAAGAGTGGTTCTTCAAACCATTGAATAGGTTTATTTTGTTTCTCTCGAAACTCAATATATTTCTTTTCATATATTAACCAATGCTTACAACATTTTTCAACATAGTATTGGAAATTTACATCTTTTTTTATTTGTCTGCAGAAAGTTTTTACAAGAATTTCAGCCCATTTGCCGCTTAGTATACCTTCAGTTGTACCATCAGCAACTGCAAATCGTAATACTTGACCTTCTTTTTCGCCTTCTTTTGTTGGGAAAAAGGCATCCTCGAATTCCTGTTCTGTATTTCCAAACTTAGGTAAACAGAATAAAGAAAAGAAAACTCTCATCTATATCCTTTCATGCTATCTGAGATTACTAGGTCTTGTTCCTATATCAAGGAACTGAATGACTGAGGTAATATCGGCATTAAAAACAAATCCCCTGGTGTTTTCAGATACTTGGAAACCCTCCTGTTGTGCTGCGTTAATTAAGTGAGTTGGGAAATTGCTTGACATTCCAAAAAGAATCCTAGCAAATTCGTCAGGCAATATTCCTTCACTATCTGGAAACATAATTGGGTTTGCTTGATGTGATGATATATGTAGATTGAAAAGAAGAACGTTTCCATCATTGTTTGATAGTCGAGTTAGTGCTTCCGCTGGAATTATGGGGTTACCATCTGTGGCTTCACCATCTGTGATATTCATAATTATTGGTGGGAAGCAATCAGGATGCTGACTAAGCCATTTCTGAATTATGGATTGTGCTAATTTTAATGCTTGGCACATAGGAGTACCGCCATTAGCAATAGGAGCAAACCATGTTGGAAATTTAATGCTTTGTTCAACAAGTCCGCCTGCTCCATCCTCAACTTTTTTTGTTCTAGTCTCAATACGCGCCGGATTCATAGCAACCTCACTTAATGGTACAAGTTCCTTTCCAGATAATGCACCAGTAAATGCTGAATCAATTATATCTCCATACCCTATTACTCCAACATAATAGTAATCTCGGACACCTTCGGCTTTGGCACATCTTATGGTAAGTGTCTGCAAAAGACGGTTAATTGCGTCTGCAACACCATCTGCTTTTCTTCTTTTTGGATCACTACCAAAAGTATCTTCCATAGAACCAGAACGATCAATTAAAAACAAAAAGCAAGATGGGTTTGTGCGACTAATATCAGCAGTATAAGCCATTTTACTTCCTCCTTTTTATGTTACTATGTCTATTAAAACACGGCATCATTATTTTTTTACGATTACATTACATAGAGTTTTGTTCTTTTAGACTTATATATCTTCCGTCACCTATGATAATATGATCAAGAACTGGTATGTCGAGTATTTTACCAGCATCCACAAGCTGTTGAGTGATCTTTAAGTCTTCATTACTTGGCGTCGGGTCGCCTGATGGATGATTGTGAGCCACGATTATGGAAGCGGCTGATTCTTCAATCGCAAACTTAAAAAC
>JAPLFT010000005.1 GCA_026390535.1 Pseudomonadota bacterium | reverse complement strand
CATCGAGGGCGTAAAGAACGAAAAGATAGTTGTCAAATAAAATAAGATGACTACCCTGAACTGGGGTGTAGCGGAAACCTAAGTCCAATAAAGTGTATTATGTAAACGTGAGAACTTCATATCTCGGTCAACAAGACTGGGTTAGCTGTAACTAATGTGAGATATGAAGGGCGGAAGATTCGTAGTAATCAGAGATATGGAAAACATATCACAAGGTGAAGGAATCTAGCTAATCGAAAAAAGTTCAGAAAGGAAGTAGGGTAAATGTCAATAGATATAGCCTCAAAACAGAAGAACTTGGCTCTCAAAGCCAAAGAAAGACCAAATGAAAGAATAGGAAATCTCTACTCCATAATAGATAAGGAATGGATAGAACAAGCCCTATGGAATGTGCTTCAAAATACAGGGGCAAAAACAGAAGGCATTGATGGTAAGGTAAAAGGAATATACTATGATTCCGCAAATAGAAAACCTACATCCGAAGGAAAAGAACTGGTAGATGAAATATGTAAAGAACTAAAAGAAATTACATATAAACCACAACCAGTAAAAAGAATATACATTCCAAAAGCTAATGGAAAGATGAGACCAATCGGTATTCCAACCATCAAAGACCGAGTAGTGCAAGAAGCAATCAGAATGGTTATTGAACCAATATTTGAGTCTGATTTTCTTAAATGTTCACACGGATTTAGACCAAATAGAAACACGATGGATGCCATCGCAGGTTGTTACAGAATGATAAATACACAAGTGAAATACTACTGGGTCATTGAAGGTGATATAAAAGGATGTTTCGATAATATAGACCATAAAATATTAATGAAACTGATTAGAAATAGGATTGCCGATAGAAAACTAACGGACACTATCTATAAATGTCTCAAAGCGGGTTATCAAGAAGATGGAAGAATACATAAATCAGATAGGGGAACACCACAAGGCGGAATCATATCACCTCTACTGGCAAACATATTCCTTCATGAATTCGATAAATGGTGGAAAGAAAACTACTATTTAGACGCAAAAACAAGATTAATCCGAAGGAAGAAAGGACAAGGCAATTTCTATCTAATACGCTACGCAGATGATTTTATCATCCTAAGTAACGGAACAAAAGAGGCAACATGCGAAATGAAAGAAAAAGTTGCTAAATTCTTAGAAGAAATGAAACTTGAACTCTCAGAGGAAAAGACAAAAGTTACACATGCAAATGATGGTTTCGATTTTCTTGGATTTCATATAAGAAAATTCAAGGGAATTAAGTCGGTCTTAATAAGACCTACCAGAGCTAATAAACAGAAACTGAGAGACAAAATCGGTATGATATTAGACAGAAGAAATCAGAAATATGCAGTAACGGATGCCATAAAAGCAATCAACCCTGTAATCAGAGGATGGGCAAACTATTACAGATTTGTCAATTCCAAAGAGACATTTAATGAAATCCAATTCTACATAAACAATAAATTCATTAAGTGGTATAGAGGAAAATACAGAATGAATTTACAAAAGGGAACAGTGGAAGCTCTAAAATGGATAAATCAGAATGACTTGCATATATACGGAATGTCAGTTGAGACAAAAGTTAAAAGGTATATACTAAAAGCCAGTAATGAAAACCCATATATAGAGGGAAAGATAGATAGAGGAGCAGAAAACCCGTTTTC
>JAPLFT010000357.1 GCA_026390535.1 Pseudomonadota bacterium | reverse complement strand
CGCAATAGATAAAATAATTAAGGCCGTGCCGAGTATATATTCACCGAATATTATTTTTCCTATGCCGAACAGCGATGCATATATCATTACGCATCCGGCGAACCAGTCCATCAGATTGTACATGCCGTCCTTTGCGGGGATTATTTCCGGGACTTTTTCTGCTATTGGTTTCCAGAATGTGGAAGATGGTCTTACTTTTTTATAAAAAGATATTAAGATTTCGTCCGGTTCAGGCTTGGTCATAAAGGTAACTGTTAACCATACAACTGTTGTTATAGATGTAGTTATCAGCACGGTATATGCAAATTGTCTTGGGTCAGACAAACTAAGATTAAAATGAAATTTTAGAACCATTGATACGACAAAAGCACACAGCATTGCAGAGACCTCGCTCCATGCATTAATACGCCACCAGAACCATCTGAGTATAAAGACAAGCCCGGTTCCTGCCCCTATGGACATCAAGAACATCCATGCGCTCGCAATTGAATCCATATAGAACGAAACTATCGCTGAAAATATCATTAAAAAGATCGTTATGACCTGAGACGTCTTAACATAATGTCTATCTGACTTACCTTTTCTCATATATCTTTTATAGATATCATTAACCAGGTAAGATGCTCCCCAGTTTAGATGTGTTCCTATGGTCGACATATATGCCGCCGCAAATGCCGCGATCATAAGTCCTCTTAATGATGCTGGAAGGTCCAGTATCATTACTCTTATGTATCCTGATTCAGGATCTTTTATAAAAGCTGGGTCTCCAGAAAACTTAACCACTGCGACTAATGCTACCAATATCCATGGCCATGGTCTTATAGCGTAATGTGCAATATTAAACCAGAATGTGGCAAGGATGGAATGTTTTTCATTCTTTGCAGAGAATATCCTTTGTGCGACATAACCGCCGCCGCCAGGTTCCGCGCCGGGATACCACGTTGCCCACCAGTTAACGGCTATATATACAAAAAATGTTATTAGTGGCATCCATGCAGAATTAAGATCCGGAACAAAGGATGTGATTGAAGAATTATTTAAGTTGTGCAGAGAAACTTTTAACGAAGATAATCCTCCGACGGATCTGATGGCAAAGATAGCAAGGGCTATTACCATGCTCATCTTGAGTATGAACTGGAAAAAGTCCATTACAAGAACACCCCAGAGCCCAGATAACGTTGATACTGATGCCGTTATCGCCATTATTCCGAAGCATATGTAAATAGCGTGTATCTTATCTATACCTAGAGTCATTGATAGTATTTTTATCATGGCAAGGTTGACCCAACCCATGATTATCATGTTAACCGGAATACCAAGATAAAAGGCTCTAAATCCTCTCAAGAAAGAGGCCGGTTTCCCTGAATATCTTATTTCTGCAAATTCTACGTCGGTAAGAACCCCGGCGCGTCTCCAAAGTTTTGCGTAGAAGAATACCGTGAGCATTCCGCTGAACGCCATGCTCCACCATATCCAGTTACCGGCAATACCGTTCCTTGCGACTATTCCTGTAACAGCCAGCGGCGTATCCGCAGCAAATGTTGTGGCAACCATGGACGTGCCTGCAAGCCACCACGCGGCTTTTCCTCCGGAGACAAAGAATTCATTCACGTTCTTTGTTGCACGTTTTCTGTAATAAAACCCTATCAAAAAATTGATCAAAAAATAGGCGAAGATAAAGATCCAATCAACATAAGATAATTGCATCCTGTTCCTCCGTTTTATCTTTTATGTTTTTTCAATATGTCTTTTTGGTATTTCTGTATTTCTTTGTAATAGTCTTTTAACTTTAATTTTTTTGCGGCTGCTTCGTCAATTATGAATTTTACGTTATTATGGAACTGTAATACCGACGCCGGGTGCATGGCTGTTACAGGTCCCTCTATGGCTTTTGCCACTATATCCTCTTTGTTGGAACCTGTGGCCAGAATTATTATTTTCTTTGCCTCCATTATGGTGCCGATCCCCATCGTCATTGCAAATCTTGGCTGTTTGATCTTTGTCCCTTTGAACGGATATTTATTAAGAACCATTGTTGCCGATGTAAGCATCTTTACCCTGGTGCGTGATGACAGACTTGATATCGGTTCATTGTAACCGATGTGTCCGTTCTCCCCTATGCCCAGTATCTGAAGATCTATTCCGCCTTTCTGTTTTATCTTTTTTTCGTATTCATTACCGGAAGAACACAGGTGTTTAATATTATTATCGGGGAAAAAAATATTTTTTGGATTGATATCCGTGTGTAAGAAAAGATTTTTGTTCATATAGCTTCTGTAGGAACCTATATGCTTGCCGTCTATACCTATATATTCGTCCAAGTTGAAAGTTATTACATCCTTAAATGAGATCTTCCGCTTTTTGTATGCATTTGCCATCAGTTCATAAAGCCTCAACGGCGTTTTACCTGTGGACATTCCAAGCACTGCATTTCTTTTTTTCTTTAGAGTTTCACTTACGATATTGAAAGCATACCTTGATACCTGTTCATGATCCTTTAGTATTATGATTTCCATGTTACTCTCTCCAGTCAAGCAGGTGTTTACAACAGATTATCCATCAATTGCGATTTTCTTTCAATTAGTATTACTGCCGAAGAAAAACGTTTTATGATAAGTATTATTGAGGTACAATAATACTAAGGAGAAAGGATTATTAATGAAATTAAAAGTAGTATACTCTTTTTTCCTCTTTACCGCCGGTATCTGTCTTTTGTTGATTTCTTATAGTTGTAACGACGTTGTCTTTGATTTTGGCTCTTTCTATGTAACAAGTGGCCAACAGGGAAATATATCTATCACCATGAAATTCCCATCGGATATTTCAAATTATAAAACTGTTTCCATATATCGTTTAGAGGGGAGCACCGTGCCTAAATGCGGCGAAGGGGTTCTTGTCAAAGAAATAACGGATTTTAGCACCAATCCCTTTGTTCAAACAGATACCGGGCTAACATCGGGAGCTATTTATTCTTATAGGGCCTGTATAGCTACTTCTTTTAATTATGTTGTGTCTATGACCTCCTCTTCAGAGGCAGGACACATTATCCCGGAGTATCTTACTTCATTTACAGCAACTAGCGGTGGCGTTGGTACCGGTATAATAAGCATTAATCTTGATTATCCTGCCGATACTTCAACGTATCAGAGCATATCTATTTATCGTTTAGAGAGCAAAATCGCGCCGACATGCGGAGCAGGAACTTTGGTTACAACCGTTACTTCTTATACCCCGGATCCAATCAGTATACCGGATTCAGGTCTAAATTTTCCTTCGGCATATTCTTATACGGCGTGTATAAAAAGTCTGAGTGGTTATATTCTGCCAATGACCGCATATTGCGAATTACAATAATATTTATGCCAGATGCTGCTATTATTGCTTCTTCAGTATCAAACAGCAGGTTAGGCCGACAAATTTGGTTTTTCCTTTTTTAAATTTTGTAGGTTCAGCCAAAAGACTTACCTCCTTTTCTGTGTAAAAAGGTTCTTCAAAAGAATGAAGCCAAAGTAAAAATACCCGAACCTTTCCAAAATCTCTGGAAGC
>JAPLFT010000310.1 GCA_026390535.1 Pseudomonadota bacterium | reverse complement strand
CATATAAGTTCGTTAAAACTTTTTAATTATACAAGACCCTGTTCAAGCATAGCGTCTGCGACTTTTTTGAAGCCGGCAACGTTAGCGCCGAACACATAGTCATTCTTTCTGCCGTATTCTTTTGATGTAGTCAAACATTCATCGTGAATGCTCTTCATGATATTTTTCAATTTTGTATCAACTTCTTCCTTGCTCCAGCTTAATCTCATGCTGTTCTGTGACATTTCCAGTCCGCTGCATGCAACTCCGCCGGCGTTTGATGCTTTTCCAGGAGAATAAAGTATTCCGCTGTCCCTGATGACTTTCATTGCTTCAAGTGTAGATGACAGGTTGGAACCTTCGCCTATGCACTTACAGCCGTTCTTTATCAATTCCTTAGCATCGTTTTCATCGAGTTCGTTCTGTGTTGCGCATGGAAGAGCTACATTGCATTTTACGCTCCAAGGACGTTTTCCGGCGTAGAATTTTGCGCTTGTGAATTTTTCAGAGTAATCCTTCACCTCGTCCCTTCCGCTTGCTCTCATATCCAGCATGAAGTTTATTTTTTCCTCATCAAGACCTTTTTCATCATATATGAATCCGTCAGGTCCGGATAATGTAACCACCTTTCCACCAAGTTCTATAACCTTTTGTGCTGCACCCCATGCTACGTTGCCGAATCCGGAAATAGCGACGATCTTTCCTTCAAAGCTTTCGCCTTTTGTCTTTAACATTTCGTCAGCAAAATAAACAAGTCCATAACCGGTGGCCTCAGGTCTCATCAAGCTTCCGCCCCATTTCTGCCCTTTACCTGTAAGAACACCCTCAAAATTTGTTGTAAGTTTTTTATACTGTCCATAAAGGAATCCGATTTCTCGTCCACCAACACCGATATCTCCGGCTGGAACATCTATATCGGCCCCTATATGCCTATAGAGTTCACTCATAAAACCCTGACAGAAACGCATAATCTCAGCGTCTGTCCTGTTCCTTATGCTGAAATCCGATCCACCTTTTGCACCACCCATCGGAAGTGTTGTAAGAGAATTTTTGAATATCTGTTCAAAACCTAAAAATTTAATAATGCTTAAGGTAACAGAAGAATGGAATCTTAATCCACCCTTGTATGGTCCTATAGCGCTGTTAAACTGAACTCTGAATCCTCTGTTTACATGAACCTTTCCTTTGTCATCCATCCATGGAACTCTAAAAATGATCTGCCTTTCTGGCTCCACGATCCTTTCTAGAATGTTAGCAGTTCTGTACTCCGGATGTTTCTCTATTACAGGTTCAAGAGAATCAAAAACTTCTCTTACAGCCTGTAAAAATTCATTTTCTCCGGCATTTCTTTTCTTAACACTCTCAAAGACTTCATTTGTGTACGACACGACAGCTTCCTCCTAATTATAATCGGGAACTTTAATTTGACTTGGGAAGAAAATCCCATCCCCTACAAGCATAATGATATAGATTTAAAGTGACTCTATGTAAAGTGTTTTAGGTGTGTTTTAGTCCGATGGCGTTAAAACTTTTACATAGGATAATTAAGCTTGAAAATCATAAAGTTATATAACTACTACAGGTCGGCTATTGTCGGTTTTAATATAGTGCCTTTGCCTTTTCTGCCGTTCAATATTACTTCCAACGGTGTTTCAAGTTTAATGTGTCTTACAAGTGGACTTTCATATACGGCAGGTTGATCTTCCAGCCATTCCCAGTCGACAAAATCGCCATAACTGTTTACCGGAATGGTAAGATATCCTATTTCCAACGACGTTATATTGTGAAAGAAGTGAGAACCGTGTGAGGGATCTATATTAAAATTCTCAAGCGCCACCTCTATCATTACGCGGGCTTTTGATATTTGGCTCCAGTTAACGGGAATGCCCAGCCACGAATCCGATGTTCCCCATCTTCCTATACCTATAAATAATCCATTTGCTTTTATCGTCTGATTTAATTTTCCGATCTCTTCGGCGATCTTTGGTGTGTTTGCGGCATTAAAATCATTCGGCCTTACGTATATAATATCTTTTACATCTCTTATTATCCCGTTTCCCAAAACGTGAGTGGAATTACATAATATTTTTTTCTGAGGGATATCAGCAATTTCAATATTTGATTGTTCCTTGTCTGATATCATCGGCCTTATCTGCAGAAAATAGAATTTATGCCTTTCACCTTTTTTCTTTGCAAGATCGACAGCAAATTCTATTTCCACCGCACTGCCGAGACCCGTTTTTCCAAGTTCAAGGATATCAGTTAACAGATTGGCCAGCGGGAATATATTGGATTTTAATATATGTGCAAAGGATACGAACTTTAACCCATTATAATGAATACCGTCGTGGATCATATCGTTATCAATGTCGTAGGTACTGCCTAAAAGATCAAGTGTGCCGTCTTTTTCCGCACGGGCAAGATTTTCTTTTCTTAATGTTGAACTCTCATTCCAGTTGAGTGACTTATCCGAAGCGGATAGATCTATTGCATAAAAATCCCTTTGGCTGTTCTTGATGGAGTAATCCGTTGTAAAGAACTGAGGAAGTACGTCGTGGTGCTTAGGTGAAAATTGCAGAACATTTTGTCCTTCCATAATAGCTTTTCCGAGTCCGAGGGCCACATAGGCGACTCCCTCTTCACGTTTCATGTTTGAAACAGGGAAAAAGTTTATTGTTCTGGCTACGCCGGAAAAATCCGGATAGTAAAGATCATCATAAGTACGTCCCGCTATCTGCTGGATTATTATTCCCATTTTCTCTTCTTCTATTCTATTGGCTGTTGCATCCAGATATGCCTTGGATGCCTGATAATATACGGATGCGTAAACAAGTTTTATCCCGTCCAGAAGCTGTTTTAGACGGATCTCCAGGTCGGGATGATTATTAGGTATCATGTATGTTGAATATATACCGGCAAAGGGTTGTGCGTGTGAATCTTCCAAAAGACTGGAGGATCTTACGGCCAACGGATAGTTTATGTATTTAAGCATCGTATATAAATTATCATGCAATTCCTTGGAAACTCCGGCCTCTAAAAATTTTTCAGCGATGATTCTGTCATCTGTTTCCTCAAAGGCTGCCCTGGAAAGATTATTTATTTTCATGAATTTATCAAATTCTTCCGTTCCGATGACAAAGGTGATAGGAACTTTTATATCAACGCCGGAATATTTTTCTTTCAGCTGATTGGTGTGTTTTTGAGCCAGCAGCACGCTTATAAACGCTATTCCTCTTGCCTTGCCTCCCAGGGAGCCGGAGCCTATCCTTGTAAAACGGCACTGAGGATCAAACCTTTCAGGAGTAAAATCCGCGATGATACCCTGCCTGGCCCTATAACGTGAGATTGAAAGGGATTTTATTATATCCTGCCTCAGCTCCTCTATGTCCTTGTAATCTTCGAGTGTTCTGTGACGTAGTTCACTTGCAAGGATGAATTCTCCTCTTGCCATCAGCCATATGGAGAAGTGATTCCTTTGAACGTGATATTTTAAAGATTCTTCCGGGACAGTTCTTAGTTTTTTCTCAAGTTCCTTCATGTCCTGTGCACGAGTTACTATATCACCGTTGGGCATTCTGAAGATGAAATCACCAAAACCAAGATTAGCCTTGAAAAATTCCCTGAGCTCCTGAATCATCGTAGGTGAATTCTTGTCCAAAAAATCAGCACCCTCGGAATTCGCTCGTCCTCTATGTTCAGGTTCTGAGGAATGCAATATTATCGGAAGGTCAGGTATTATATTTTTTGATTTTTTTAATAGTTCAAATCCAGCTTCTGGTTCCTGTTTTCCGTTCTTTGGAAACCTTACGTCGGATATTATTCCTATGAGGTATTCTTTATAATCAATTATTATCTTTACGGCCTCTTCGTAACTAGTGGCTAGAAGTATTTTCGGTCTGGTTCGCATTCTGAATATTTTTTGGTTTTTATTCAGGCTCTCGGACATCAAAGCCCTTGTCTGTGCCATCACCTCGTAATAAAGTGCAGGAAGAAAAGAGGAGTAATTTTTTATTGAGTCCTCGACTACCAGGATGACCCTGACATTTGCTATCTTCGTATCGGGTTTTACGTTCAGTTTGTCTTCTATCAGTTTTATGATGGCCAGGAATATCTTGGTATCGCCGTTCCATGAAAAAATACCGTCAAAACTCTTATCCAGTTTTTCTTTAGAGATATTGGAAAGCTTCGACGGTGCGTGTGTGATAAGCACTGTGGATGTATGTGGATAGTTCTTTTTTATTCCGGCACAAAATTCGACCGCATCAGCATCTTCAAGTTGAAGAGTTGTTATGACCATGTCATAATTTTTTTCTTTCAGCATTTTTAAAGCTTTTTCTGCTGTTTCTACCTGTGTGATACGAGGAGCATAG
>JAPLFT010000180.1 GCA_026390535.1 Pseudomonadota bacterium | reverse complement strand
TAGCCTCACTCGTCTTAATTACACCCAGCATCTTGCCGGTATCATCTATGACCCTTACCTCATAGTCCCTTATAGCTTCGTTTCTTTTAGGTCCCTTGTCCTCTTTTCTAAATCTTCCTTCAAATGCCATAATTAGTTGTTAATTCCTCCTTTATTTTTATTTTATATTAACAGGTATCTCAGCTATTAACTGAGAATCCTTTCTTACCATTATTTTTGTATCTTTATTTAAGGTCAACACTTTCCCTATATCGTTGTAAGAACCCACATCTAATACATCGGCTGTAACACCTCTCCGATAATTCGTCTCAACGGCTGTTATTTCTATACGTCCATGTCTTGGAACAAAAAGAACATCACCATTTGAAACAAGTTTATATTCGTCGTTGACCTTTATCAGTACATATCTCAATATCGCAGGTTCAATATTGATCAAAGGATTAGCCATCACTATTCCCATTATTTTCATAAATTCGTTAATTATCATAGAATGCATGCTAACCTTTAGTTCAAGGTCGGATATATTCTTTGAGGTCTCCACGGCAAAAGCCGGTATACCAGCTGTATAAAGGGCATAATAAGTGGCGGATTTTTTCTGTTCGGGAAATGCAGTATCTTTAGATGCTGTATTCTGATTATTGAATCTGAAATGATACTTGGGATCATCTATATCACTATTGACCTCTTTTATAACCTTTTCTGCCATTTTTTTAAGCTCAACGTCACAGTTGCATTTAGGGGAATGATATTCTTCCGCATCCGCTACTATGGATTGCCCGTATTTGTCCGGATTATTCTTTTCATCCACATATTCAGGCCTGTAAAATCCCGTCCCCTCATGCAGATTTAAAAGTATATCCGCTTTATTTATATATTTCTTTAACACTTCCACCACATCGTCTTCCGCTATCTTTTTCTGGGTATTATCAAACAGTCTGTTCATGTCCTGATTTATTTTTCGTCTATTTTGCATAATAGAAAGAAAGTTAGCCCTGGGCACTACTATAAGATTACCCCTCTTAAGTTTTACGTCACTGTATATATCTGCCGCCAGATAACCGCTGGGTTCGTCACCCTGTATTCCTCCTATTATCATAAGCGTCGGACCCGGGATCTTGCCGTGTATTTCAAAAACATGGAGCTCAAAATCAGTTTTATCCAGATATATTTTATGCTCCATGTTCCTCGGTTCAGAGCTAAGATTCAGGGTTGCAAAACAGATTAAAAATAAATATATAAGTTTCATAATTTTTTCTCTTTAATCATCGTCATATTATAAACTATGATAAATAACACCCAGGCAGAAATAGTGTAATTAATGGCAGTAAGGCTTATACCGTAAAAATCAAAGATCCCGGTAGAAAAAGCACCAATACCAAGTCCTATGAATATTAAAGACAGCAGACGAAACATATTATCCAGCGATAAGAAGAATCTATACCAATATATTGTACCGAGTATTATGAAAGAAGATAATCCCGTCCAGATAAGATATAAAACCAGTACATCTGAGTTCGATATATAATTCATCAGCATTATCCATGAAAGCATCAGTGTGAAGAAAAGGCTCAATCCCCATAAAAACACTTTATCCATTGCGATTTTTCTGGAAATGAACCATCCGGAAATAATCCCGATGGTAATTCCCAAGACAAACATAGAGAATAATGATGAAAATGTTGTGTGCAGATCTATGAACATCTTTTGATAATACAGGGCTATCACACTGAATATACCGCCAAGTACAGCGAATATTATAACTGTATTGGACGAATGTATCCACGTGTTTATATAAGACACCTTGGAATTCAGAAAAAAGAACATAAAAAGAAATACTGTAATACCCAGTGCCGATGACCATATCAAAAACTTTTTATTCATGGAACTCTTGTCAAAAGATGCATCATCCATAACACCAAAGTAATTTGATGTAACACCTCTGTTGTTCTCAAAATAAATCTTAATTCTGGAATAGTCCCCTTCCATACCTATACTTAAAAATCTGTATTTAAGGTCCGTAGGGTTTACCGTGATATTATCCGATATATCCGAAGCTATTATATAATTTATATCGCTGGTTAGTTTCAAATAAGTTATATTTTTGAATAACCCATCTATATTATTTCTGATTATATTCTCAATCCCAACCGGAAATAATTTTGAAGTAACAACTACAAGAGAACCCACAGAGATATGTTTTCTCAAGGTACTGAACTGTGATTTGTTTACGTAAGGAAAAGATCCCACCCCTTTTATATTGGGCGGAAATAAATATATAAGATTGTAATCGGAAAGGAGTTGAGAATTATTACTTATGATCTTGATCCTGTCGAATATCTGTTCATGCATAAAATGAGACCAGAAAACCGGATATAGTGTATCTATAGGCATATAGTCTATCTCAATATTATCCGGCAGTTTATTCAGCAGATCCACAAGGCCAACCGGTATATCACCTACGACCAAAATATTTTTAAGAGGATCTTTTTGCTGTACAAGAGAATAATAAAAACTCAATTCGTGCTCCGGCTTTAACGGATACGAATAGACTACGGGGGTCCCGTTCTCAACAAAAGAAAAACTTCCTTTGGAGTTTTTTTGGGAATTATCCTGAAAGTTATTATTGCTGATAAATACGTCTATTTTTCTGGAAAAGGTCTGATACGAATCCACATAGTCGTACTCAGATCCAAGTATCTGTGTCGTTTTTTGCCATTTATATCTGCTGAGCTCATCTATCAGTGTATTAAGATTCAGGGGATAAAATACGATTACAAGCATCACCGCTGTAGCCACGATAAAGGATATCCTTCTCTCCTTGAATATACCAAATATTCCTATTGTATGAGCAATTATCAGGATACAGAACAGTAGAAAAACAGCCTTTACGGCATATATAATGTAAAGAGGTTCACTCGAATATATTTTGTTCAAGATTCCGCTTAATAAAATTCCAGCCGCAAAGTATATGAATATCTTTACTCCGCCTTCTCTTTTCCAAAGGGATAGGAACATAAAAAGAAGCATTCCAAGCGCAAGATATATAGGGATAAAAAGATAAACAGCCATACTCGGATATGCATGTATGAATATGCTGCCCAAATAGAGCAATAAGAATAATCCAAGTCCTACATAAACAAAGATCGGAAAACTTACGAATTTTTTCATTCCCTTAAAGAATCGGAATAGTATTCCCCATATAAGGAGGAATATCCCCGTAAGGAACAGATAATATGTTCCATGCATTGGTGTAATTTCATAAAAGAATTGTATGGTAAAGGACAGATACAAGAATGCCAGTGCCCCAAATCCGGCACATAGGAGCTGGAATAACATGTTGCCCAACTGATACTTTGTAAAGAATTTTCTGTTGTTTGATGATGTCATGATTTAATATTTAATGAATTCTTGAATTTTTTGAGATCATTTTTTATATCGTTTAATTCTTCTTTTACTACAATAAGAAGCTGCCGTGATACGGTTTTTGAATTTTCATTACCGGCGTTTATATGGTCCTCTCTGAGTTTCTTCCTGGCACCGGTAATATTGTACCCTTCCGAGTAAAGAAGTTTTTTAACGGCTGAGAATACATCTATATCCTTTGCCGAATAGAGATTATGCCCGCCGCTTGTTTTTTGCGCATGTATAAAATTCTTGAATTCATTCTCCCAGTATCTTACAACATGGATCTTAACATCAAGAAATTTAGCAACATCGCCAATTCTAAATTTCTTTTCCGGATTTTGCTTTAATGTATTCAAATATGAATCTTCGACGGTAACGTCAAACATTATTTACCCATGTCTTTATTGACAGCGTCCCTTAAAACCTGAGAGGGCTTAAAAGTAAGGACTCGTCTTGCAGATATCTCTATAGATTCTCCGGTCTGAGGATTTCTTCCTATTCTGGACTTCTTTGTCCTGACGACAAAATTACCAAAACCAGATATCTTAACACTATCACCTTCTATAATAAGATTCTTAATAACTTCGAATAGCTTCTCGACAAGATCTGAGGAATCTTTTTTTGTTCCACCCATCTGTTCAAATATCTTGTTAACTAAATCGGCTTTCGTCATGCGTATTTCCCTCCTAACGCTATGTCCTGATATTTATTAGAAATTCTTTCTTTAGTCCATCAATAATTTTTAACATGGAATTATCCACTTCGGAATCAGAAAGAGTGCGTTCATCACTACCAAAGACAAAGTAGTATGCCATGCTCTTCTGGCCTTCCGGAATCCCCTTACCATTATACAGATCAAACACCCCATAGTTCTTTAGGCTCTGAGCCCCTGCCTTCTTGATGTTTGAGCGTATCTTGTCATCCCTTACCTCTATGGGGACCATAAACGACAGGTCCCTTCTAATAAGCGGAAACTTAGGAAGCTCTTTGCCGGACAACCCGGCATTGGCAACCAGCTTTAGATGGTCAAAAGCCAGTTCAAATATATAAAGGTCGGAGCCCCCAAGGTCAAATTTATGAGCTAGATCAGGATGCACTTTACCTATATAACCGCATTCCTTTCCGCAACATTTGACGGCACATGATGCGCCGGGATGCAGGTATTTAGCTTTACCAGGGTTTATATCCACAAAATCAAAGCTTGGAATCCTAAGCCCGGCAAGAAGAGTTGCGACTTCACCTTTAACTGTATAGAAATTGCAGTTCTCCGGTTTAGTTCCCCTTGTCCAGTCCGCCGCATTAATAACATTGCCGGTACAGATACCGCATATATATTCCTGTTCGTTGGCAATAGTTTCCGTGGGCGACGGAATATGCCCAGAATTTTTTCTGGATAGATACGTCTTGCCTATCTCAAAAAACCTGAGATCCATATTCCTGTGATTAAAATTATATTTTACGGATTCCAGCATGGATGTAACAAGACTGGTCCTCATAATTTTCATTGTTTCCGTTATAGGGTTCTTTAATTTTATAACATCGTCATCACTGTAACCAAGTAATGTATGATAATTATCCGGAACAAAGCTGTAGGTTATAGTTTCCAAATATCCAAACCCCTTTAATATATTCCTTATATTGTTCTTTAGTCTTTCATCATTGGTACCGTCGCTAAATTCCGCGGAAATAACGACAGCAGGAAGCTCCGCAGGAATCTTATCGTAGCCGTTAAGACGCGCGATCTCCTCATATATATCCGCCTTCATTGTCACGTCGTTCCTAAATGACGGAACGGTTATCTTAAGTGTTGAACCTGTTTTACTTACATGAAAACCTATCGGTGTAAGAAGCTTCTCTATTTCCAAATCGGTTATATTAACACCTATAAAATCAGTGGCCGCTTTTGCAGTAAGTTCCACCACACGCTCTGATCGTTTCCTGGTTATCACGTCTACTGGTTCGTAGATTTCTTTTGGATCAGCAAGTTCTTTATAGAGTGCAGTAGTTTTTTCCATTACCTGGCCCATAAAATCAATATCCACACCTCTTTCAAACCTATACGAGGAATCTGTTAATATGTTATGGAATTTTGATGTCAGCCTTATAGAAGAAGGATCAAAGCATGCGCATTCTATTATTATATCGGTTGTGTCATCGGATATTCCCGACTCAATACCGCCCATAACACCTGCTATTGCCAGGACTTTTTTAGGGTCAGTTATCATCATGTCGCTGGTTCTTAATTTCTTTTCCGTTTCATCCAGCAATTTTATTTTTTCATTATCTTTAGCGTGGCGAACTATAATTTTTGCCCCTGAGATTTGTCTGAGGTCAAAAGCATGAAGTGGATGACCGGTTTCAAGCATAACATAGTTGGTTATATCAACGATGTTGTTTATGGATCTGAGTCCTGCAGCCTCTAATCTTCTGATCATCCAATCGGGGGACGGCTTTATCTTCACACCCTTTATGAGTCTTCCTATATATCTGTAGCAATGATCATCTTTTATCTCAACCTCAAGGCCTCCGGCCCCTTTTGCTGTGGATTTTACATTGGTTACAGAATAATTTATCTTTTGTTCAAGTATTGAGGCAACCTCTCTTGCTATCCCTATATATCCCAATACATCACCCCTGTTCGGCGGTGTGGCAACCGTTATAAAAACATCATCCAAAGATAAAACCTCGGCTGCATGCGTTCCTACCTTTGCGTTTTCCGGAAGTATTATTATCCCTGAAGCCTCTTTTGAAAGTCCAAGCTCACTCATGGAACAACACATTCCGCTTGATTCTACATTCCTTATTTTTGTCTTCTTGATTACAAGACCATTGGGAAGCTCTGCGCCGACCAGGGATACAGCGACTTTATCTCCGGACTTCATATTACTTGCGCCACAGACTATCTGTAATGTCTCTTTTCCTACATCAACACTCAAAACAGAAAGTTTATCCGCGTTAGGATGCTTATCTTTTGTGATTATTTTTCCTACAACAACCTTCTCTAGGCCCTTGCTCTGAAACTCTATAGCTTCTACCTCTATTCCTCTATTTGTCAGGGCATCCGCTATAAAAGAGGCTTTACTCTTATCAATATCTAAAAATGTTCCCAACCAGTTAAGACTTATTCTCATTGGAACTGCCTCAAAAATCTTACATCACCCTCAAAGAAGGAACGTAAGTCGCCTATCTTATATTTGAGCATTGCGATTCTTTCTATTCCCATTCCGAACGCAAAACCTGTTACATCGTCCGGATAGTTGCAATATTTAAAGACGTTGGGATTTACCATTCCGCATCCGAGAATTTCCAGCCAGCCGGTATTTTTGCAGATCCTGCAGCCTTTTCCCTTGCATGCTACACATGTGACATCAAGTTCCGCCGACGGTTCCGTGAACGGAAAATAACTTGGTCTAAGTCGTATGGATGTTTTTTCTCCAAACATCCTCTTTGCAAAATATAATAGCGTTCCTTTTAAATGAGAGAATTTTATACCCCTATCCACGACTAATCCTTCCACTTGATGGAACATAGGCGTGTGTGTCACATCATAATCAGAGCGATATACCCTTCCAGGTGAGAGGATTCTCACCGGCGGTGTATGTTGCAGCATGGTACACGCCTGAACAGGAGAGGTGTGCGTACGCAACACCACGTTATCCATTATGTAGAATGTGTCCTGCATATCCCTTGAAGGATGTTCCCTGGGGATGTTGAGGACATCAAAATTGTAATATTCATGTTCAATCTCAGGACCGTTTGCGATGCTGTATCCAAGAGGCTTAAATATTTCTATCAACTCATTTAAGACCTGCGTAACAGGATGGCTGGCACCAAGAGGATAAACTCTTCCCGGCATTGTGATATCCAGTACTTCAGAAGAAAGTTTATTTTTATTATCGTCGGTTTTTAATCCGGCTTCCAGTTCCGCAATATTCTGTTCAATGTAGGTTTTTAATTTGTTTATTAATGCTCCGGCGGTTTTTCTTTGTGCCGGATCAAGTTCTCCGATATTCCTTGTAAGCTGGTAGAGCTCACTCTTTTTACCGAGAGCTTTTATTTTGAATTCATCGAGTGATTTTAGGTCTTTTACAGAAGACAGTTCAGCTTTGAGGGCTCCCTCTAGGCTGGACAGTTTGCTGTTTAAGTCCAACATCAGTTAGTAGCTACCTGAGATAATTTTACCAATGATGAAAATGTTTTTGAATCCTCTGCAGCAATTGCAGCTAGGACCTTTCTATCGAGTTCTATGTTGGATTTTTTAAGACCGTATATAAGTCTTGAATATGAAGTACCGTTGAGTTTTGCAGCAGCCCCTATCCTTATATTCCAAAGGGCGCGCATATTACGTTTCTGTTTTTTACGTCCTACATATGCATACGTTAACGCATGTATGACAGCCAGTTTTGCCGTCTTGAATATTTTTGAACGTCTGCCACAAAAACCTTTCGCAAGTTTCATCCAGGTCTTGTGTCTATTTTTTAATTTAAATCCACCCTTCGCTCTGGCCATCGTAAATCTCCTCTATTAAAATAGTTTATGTTTTTTAAAATTCGTAAGGAAGTTGTTTTACAACTCTAGGTGTATCGCTAGGTCCCAACACCCCTCTCTGTTTTAAGTTCCTTTTGCGTCCTTCCGACTTGCAGCTAAGTTTATGCATTAAACCGGATTTTTTATACTTTACCTTACCGGTACCTGTAACCTTAAAACGTTTTGACGCTCCACTTTTTGTCTTTACCTTTGGCATAAATATTCCCCTTTAATTTCAATCAAAAGCGGACTTGTTTTAGCAAAACCCGGTCTTGTTGTAAAGACTTTTTATACCATATTACTATAATATTGCTTAAACCGGGTTTTAACATATAATTCTCTAGATATTGTTTCCGGCTTGACAAAGGAGTCGCCGTATTTAATAAAGCGAACGGAATAAAAGAGGACAAAATCATGATCAAACATGCAAAGAAGTGTGACAACGTCAGATACGCAGTAAGGGATATACTCTCTGTCGCTGAAGTAGCAAAGAAAAAAGGGCTTCCCTTAAGGTATTTAAATATAGGTGATCCTCTTAAGTTCGATCACGATACTCCAGCTCACATGGTAAAGGCCATTCATGACGCAATGCTTAGGGGCGAGAACGGATACTGCCCGAGTAGCGGCACGGAAGAAGCCATAGAGGCGGTTAGGAATGACGCCAAGAGAAAAAACATACAGAACATACAGGATATATTCATAACCTCAGGTGCCAGTGAGGCAATAGAACTTGCATTAACAACCCTTTTGGATCCGGGTGATAATATATTAACACCTTTTCCCGGTTATCCTTTATATACAGCCGTTCAGGCAAAACTTGAGGTGAAGGAAAATCCTTATTATCTGGATGAAGAAAA
>JAPLFT010000308.1 GCA_026390535.1 Pseudomonadota bacterium | reverse complement strand
ATTATGTTTCTTTAGTAATTTGACCGGACAGTTCATACTCACATCGAGGGCTTCAATATACTCTGAAGCTTATCAAGACAAGGTACTAGACCATGATCAATTATATAATAATAAGCTTGTCCCAAATCATCCGGATGCATCAAAGGTAATTGCAAACTCTAGCAGGAGTTTAGGACATGATGTCAAAGGAGAAAAATGGGCTATTGTCTATGAGAACATTAAAAACTTTCCTATGCCTGAAGATGAACGGATAAGAATATTCGTCGATATGGAAAGACTTTTCTATGACAACATTGTTAAACCGGAGATGGACATTAGTTCTAATAGCAGGGCCAATATAAAAAGTCCTCTTTACTATAATACCACCAAACCTATGACGGACGATGTCATTCCTAATAACGAGTTTGTAATAATAACCACAAAATTCTCAAACAGGGAACAGCAGGAAGATGCTTTGCAGGAATTTGAGCTGATAGAGTCCACAACTTCACATGAAAGATTACATGCACGGTATTTTCTGGATAAAAAATATGAAACAACTGTGGATGAATACATAGATAATAAAGTATCCAAAGATGATATGGAATTTTTCTTATGGTCTTTGGAGGCAAGAGGTTATGTCAACATAAGATATGATGATTATCTGAGAAGAAATGAGTTTATGGCATATACTCTGATGTATTATAATTATGACTGTGGTTATAGACGTATCGCCTCAGATATTATGAGAAACATGGTAGACTATTTACAAACAAAATATAAAAATGATTTTATAGCTTATCTAAAAAATAATGGCGTATCACCAGTTGAGTAATCGTATCAATCAGTATCAGTAAAATTTGGGGTGAGTAAGGGGACTTGAACCCCCGACAACCGGAACCACAATCCGGGGCTCTACCAAACTGAGCTATACTCACCACCCTGTGGTAAACAACTGGTACGCCCGGCAAGACTCGAACTTGCGACCTACGGATTAGAAATCCGGTGCTCTATCCAACTGAGCTACGGGCGCATCCCTTTTAGAAACATCAAGTATATATGCCAGCTGATACGATGATGCAAGATTTTTTTATACCGATGGAGTTGGCAGGCAAGCGGGTGAAGATGTGCGATAGGCTTTAATAGATCCTCTTTAACTTCTTGCCTATGCCTTTGATTTTGATTTCCATCAACTCCGGTTTGAACGGCTCGGACTTTCTGCCAAAGCAAACGCCCATAGCCTCGTAAAGAGATATATCGTTAAGGTCCACATATCTTTGCTGTATGGCGTCTTTTGAAGACATATAGGAAACATCATTACCGTCTATTCCAACGACGGTAACTCCGCTTACACCATTTACCAGAAGTGTTACGGCACCCGCACCAACGGAACGTCCAAAATTAACATCGTAGGCCGTTGTCTGTCCGCTCCTTACAAGATGTCCGGGGTTAACATCCCTTATCTCAGGAACTTCATACATTCCCTTTATGTACATACCGGCTTCTTTCATGAATTTTTCTATTTCGGGATCTTCAGAGACCCTTTTTTCCAGCATCTTTTTTACGAGTTTTGATGCTCCGCTGAGTTTCTTATGACCGAAAGCATCTATACCACTGGATGTGTCTGTTACCGTCTGTTCATTTATATCCTTGATCCCCTCTGCCACGACTATCAGGTATGTTCCAGCCTTTACATCACTATTTAGTATTCTTCTTGTGAAAACCTTCTTGTAGTGCTGATATACCACGTTAAAATCCACAGGGATTTCCGGTATCAGGATACAGTCAGCGTCGGCAGCTATACCGCCCCTAAAAGCTGTATGCCCCGCATATCTTCCGAATACTTCAAGCACTATCGCCCTGTTGTGCGAACGGCCGGTAGTTTTAAGATCACTTGCAAATCCTGCTATCCTGTTTATAGTTGAATCTCCACCAACGCTGTAAGTCTGAAGGTCCAGGTCCATAGTCTTTGGAGCATGGATACATTTTATTCCCTGTTCGCTTAACTCCACCATAACGCTTCCGGTGTCATCACCGCCGCTTATAACACGAGCGTCTATCCCGTGTTTTGCCATTCCTTTTTTTATTCTGTCGAATTTTTGAGGATCATTTATCTTACTTATCTTTACTCTTGAGTGTCCAGCCTCTGAACCTGCTATGTTGGACTCAAAATCATCCAGTCTTTGAGGCGTAAGGGTTATAAGTTCATCTATTTC
>JAPLFT010000130.1 GCA_026390535.1 Pseudomonadota bacterium | reverse complement strand
TTTTCATCTTTTTCATCTTGTTCTGTAAAATATTTTTTTATATTTACAGCTCTATTATAAACAGCCCTATAAGCCAGACACATGGCCTCCAAAGACGTAGGATCAGCCTTAAAACCGGCTACGGCATAACCTCCTTTGCCTAATCCTCCGACCATGTTAGCAACAACAGGGGTTCCCATCCAATATGATTCCATATCCGTAAGTCCGCATGGTTCATATCTGGAAGGTACATGTACAAGATCAGCTCCGGCGGCGTATATAGATCCTTTAATATCAAATTTAGAACTAAAAGCGAATTTTAATCCTGCATTTCTCATAGTCTCTGATTTAACCTGAGCATAATATTCTATTTCCTCAGATAATCTATCATCCGGATTCGCCGCTATTACAATTAAGATGTCCCCTTTTTTAGTAATATTTTCAGCCTCTGCTATTATGAGCGGGATATTTTTTTGATCTACAAGTCGCCCCCAGGAATAATGTATAAAAGAGGTTTCATTATCCCATATAGAACTATCTTTTTTCTCCGGAAAAAATTCCATAAGCATAATTCTTCTTAATATTTTTTTACATTTGAACACCCGGTCAGGTTCAGAAGCACTAAAATTCAAACCTTTACTAAAATATGGAGTCCTTGCTACAACATTTTTCAGATAAGACGGTGTCTGAAGATTTTTCCATTCGAAATCATATGGATTTAATACTATGTCTTTTAATACAGGGTTTTTAGACGCATGTTTTTTCAGATCAAGTCCATTAAGGATACCTATTACATTTCCATTTCTAAGTTCTTCAAGCCCTCTGCTCTCTTCTGCAAGAAGAAATCTGTCAGCCTCTGCATCAGTAACCTCTATATCAAAATGTTTAAGATAAAAATCCTTAATTCTTGTTCTGGTGGGTTCAATATCAAAATGATCCTCAGAAATAAAACAATGAGAATTCTCTATTACTCTCTTCTTCAGATCATCAAGAGTTTCTCTAAGTTCATTCACATAACCCGGGCTTACGGTAGTAGCGCTTATTCCGGTTTTCTCTTTGGATTTTCTTATGGCCGCTTGAAGAATATTTCCAGTTCCGAGATATTTTTTACTCACCCATGCTTTAAAATATTTTTCGATTATCTGGTCGCTTAAATTAAGTCGCTTTGCGATATCCGCTGTTGATATGCTATTATTATTATTTTTTTTCTTACCTGAGTTGAGTTTTTTTGTATTTATCCCCATTATTCCCTGGTAAGCCATATTATGGCCTATTATTATCGGTTCTATTGCTTCATTATAAAAAAGTGCCAGGGCAGAATGATAATCATGAAGAATCGCGGTATTTGATTTGGTAATATTATATAATTTCGCAATAGCCTGAGCGAACACCACATAGGCTCGTTCTTCCATCAAATTTATTGAGTGAGGAGTATTTGAGATAAAATTTTTCTCTAATTTTTCCCGTTCTTCTTCTCCTACAAGTGTCAATATATACGGACTCATACTTCCGCCGAATTTTCCTGCCCAAGCATCGGATTTCAAAAGATATTGTTTGCCAAAATCAGTTTCTCCCTCGTATATCTCTACATCATAATTTTCTCCGGAATAAAAAGATTCAATTTCTGCTATCTTTTTCATATAACCCATTTTAACAAGAGAAGACAGGCTGTTATCCCTCATGGCACCGCCAATATAGGGAGAAACGCTATTAATTCTTATTTT
>JAPLFT010000125.1 GCA_026390535.1 Pseudomonadota bacterium | reverse complement strand
CTTAACGAAGCGATGACAGGTTTTTCCTTATCAAGCTTTTTCAGTTCCTCATAGATCTCCTGAGACGCTGAAATGCCTCCTCCAGGGGAATCTATCCTCACTATAACGGCCTTAACCTTGTCCCTTTCCTTAAGGTCACGGATCTTTTCAAGTATTTCATCCGAATCCATTATAACGCCTTTTATCTCCAGCACACCTACTTCATTAGCCCCAAAAAGACCTTTCTTTCCGTATGGCATTATATTTGTATAACCGGAGAATCTATACACAGACATCAGTGCCAAAAATAAGATAATAAGTACCACCCAGGAAACCGATAAGAGAATGATCAAAGCTTTTTTATTCATTTTTTTACCTCAAACTTATCCTTTAAAAGATCACCAAGAGACGTTTTTACGTCGCCCTGTTGCTGCGCAAATGTTCTTATGTTTTCTTTTTCTTCATGCTCTTTTACGGCTTTTACACTCAAGGATATTTTTCTGTTTTTTATATCCGTCTTCATCACAAGACACGATATTTTATTACCAATTTTAAAATCCTGCGAATTTATTTTTTTAACTTTTTCGTCAGACAACTGACTTATGTGAATAAGCCCTTCAACAGTTGGTTCCAGTTCTACAAAAACCCCGAAATCCGTCACTTTTACTATGGTACCCTCAATAATTCTACCCGTGGGGTATCTTTGCGGTATGGACACCCAGGGGTCCTCGCCCAGTTGTTTTATACCCAAAGATATTCTTTGCTTATCAACAGACACATCCAGAACAACAGCCTCTACAATCTGTCCTTTTTCATAACCTTTGACAGGTGTTTTTTCTTTTGCATCCCATGTTATATCAGAATTTCTCACGAGCCCGTCACATTCCTCATCTATACCAATAAACATACCAAAATCCGTAATATTTTTTATCTTTCCCCTTACCCTGGTCCCCTCCGGATATTTATTCTTCAATTCTTCCCAGGGATTTGGTCCTATCTGCTTTAATCCAAGACTGATCTTCTTTTTCTCCGTATCTATATCAAGTATTACAGCCTCTGCTTTATCTCCCTTTTTCAATATATCCGATGGTTTTCTTATTTTTCCGTTCCACGACATTTCACTTATATGTATCATACCCTCTATGCCAGGCTCAAGCTCAAGAAATGCACCGTATTCCGTAAGACCTACTATCTTGCCAATTACCTTCTCTCCAGCTTTATATTTATTAGTAATATTTTTCCAGGGATCATTTATAAGTTGTTTTATTCCTAATGTAAGACGGTCTTTTTCGGGTTCATATTTTAGAACAATAACTTCTACTTCCTGTCCTACAGAAACAACATCGCTGGGATGTTTTATCCTGCCCCAGGAAAGATCCATCATGTGTACAAGACCGTCCATACCACCTATATCTACAAAAGCCCCATAATCGGAGATTGTTTTTATTTTTCCTTTAAATATTGCTCCTTCTTTTACCTTATGAACTGTTTGATCCTTACGTTTTTTTCTCTCTTCTTCCATGACCATTTTTCTGGAGACAACAACGTTAGCCTGATTTTTATTGAAGTTCATAACCTTTATTTCAATGTCTTTGCCTATCATATCTTCAAGGTTTGAATGATATTCAATATCCGTTTGTGAAGCGGGCATAAAGGCTTTTATACCCCCTATATCTACACTCAGCCCTCCCTTTATTATGTCTATTACATTAGCATTGATTGTTGTTTTATTTTCATATGCTTTTTCAATATTGTCCCATGCTGCAATCTGAGCCGCCTTGGCTCTGGAGAGCACTATTCCTCCGGACCTGGAATCAAGAGTTGACACATAGACTTCCAGTTCATCGCCTATTTTTACATTTATATCCCCATCCCTGTCTATAAATTCCGGAACTGGGATCTGTCCTTCAGCCTTAAAACCTATATCGACCGTCACATATTCCTTGGATATTCCGGTAACTTTACCCTTTACTATTTGATCGGACGTAACCTCGGCAAGTTGGGCGTGTTCCATGATTCCTGTCATTTCCGAACTTGATTCTTCCAGTTCAGCCCCAAAGATGTCCTTATATTTGAATTTACTTTTAGTTGTCATAAAAAAATCAGTCTCTCCCTTTGTCTTTAAACTTGTTATGAAATATTATTTAGGGTAATAATGATTCCAATTACCAGACAATGTCAATTACTAAGTTGATGTATGACATGTTAGTTAAGGAGTTATCTTTATGTATCACTTTTGTAAGAACATTGAGGCTATATCTGCATACAAACCCGGTAAGCCCGTTAAGGAAGTTGAAAGAGAGTTGGGAATTAAGAATTCTATAAAACTCGCGTCAAACGAGAACGCATGGGGCTTTTCTCCAAAGTCAAAAGCGGCCATGGAAGAAGCAATAAGAAACGCAAATATATATCCCGATGGAGCTTCTTTTTACCTAAGGAGAAAGATATCGGAATTTCATAATATTCCCATTGATAACATTGTTGTTGGAAATGGTTCAAATGAAGTTCTTGCCGTAATATTAAGGACCATACTCAGAGAGGGAACCAATGTTGTTTCCAGTCAACATGCATTCCCGGTATATAAGATTATGACACAAAGTTGTTGTGCAAAATTCACAGCAGTACCGGCACAAAATTACAGGTTTGATGTTTATTCCATGATGAAAGCCTGTGATGAGAACACAGCGATAATAATGATAGATAACCCGAATAATCCCACCGGCACCTATCTGCCTTATAATCAGATGATGGATATATTGAATTTTGCGGAAAAGAATAAAATATTATTTATAGCCGACGAAGCATACATCGAATATGTTAGAGCGGCTGATTACAAAACCATGATGAACGTGTTCGATAAATATGAAAATCTTGTGATTACAAGGACATTCAGTAAAGCCTATGGCCTTTGCGGACTCAGATTGGGATACGGCATAGGCAATAAGGAAATAATAGGTCTTGCACATAAAGTCAGAGATCCTTTCAATGTAAATATAATTGCTCAATACGCCGGTGAAGCGGCACTGGAGGATCAGGATTTTGTAAAAAGGGTAGTCAAAAATACACACGACGGTATAGATTACTTATATTCCGAACTTAAAAAGATCGGGTTAAATTATATAGAGACACAGGGAAATTTTATCCTAGTTGAAGTACCGGGAAGCGGAAAAGAGTTTTTTGATAAACTTCTTAGATACGGGATAATAGTCCGTCCCGTAGGCGAAGATCTGCATAAGCATATCAGACTAACCGTAGGAACTATGGAGCAGAACAAAAAGGCAATTGACGCCATCAAAGAGGTCATAAAGGGTTGAAACATAAATTCATAATAGCCGTTGATGGTGCCTCAGCGACCGGAAAAAGCACCATATCCAAACTTATAGCTTCTGAATTTGATTTAAGTTACCTTGATACAGGTGCGATATATAGGTGTGTGGCATTGGTCGCGCAGGAAAAGAATATACATTTTCAGGAA
>JAPLFT010000364.1 GCA_026390535.1 Pseudomonadota bacterium | reverse complement strand
CTGTCCTCCATATTTTTTATTATGATTATAGATTGTAGGTTATAGATTATATATTATATATACCGCACTTTTGGGTGTATTGAAAGATATAGTGGAAAAAAGATGGTGGGAAGTGCAGGGCTCGAACCTGCGGCCCTCTGCTTGTAAGGCAGATGCTCTTCCAGCTGAGCTAACCTCCCACAAAACAGACGAATTTTTAACATAGCTTTTAACATAGTCAAGCTTTAAAATTTATCACTTAAAATACTTTTTATGTAATATGGATACTATGAAGAAGAAAGATGTAACCAGTATTATCATCGCCCCGGACGGAAGATTAGGCTCATAGGAGATCAGGAGGCCGGAAAATGTGAATAGAATACCCAGAATTACAGCCACCAACATCATTTTCCACATGTTGTTGACATACTGTTTTGCAATGGCGGCAGGCATGATCAAAAGTGCGATTACAAGAATAAGTCCTACCACCTGAATTAATGCTACTATTGTTAATGCTGTAAGGCATAAAAGCAGAAGATAATAAAAGGTTACTCTTATTCCCTTTACTCTTGCAAATTCCTCGTCAAAGCATATTGCCGTGAACTTATTATAAAACAGAAGACCAAGAAAAATTATAACTACATCCAACGTTATCATAAGATATAAATCCGATTTTGATACCATCAGAATGTTACCGAATAGATAACTCATAAGATCTGTATTGTATCCCGGTGTCATGGAAATGAATATTACTCCCACTGCCATACCCAATGACCATAAGGCGCCTATGACGGTATCCGACTCATACTCGCTGTATAGGTTTATCAGGCCTATTGCTATTGCGGCAATAAGGGCAACTACCATAGCACCATAAAGCGGAGGGATATTGGTGCCGTATATTTTATTTAGGTAACATGCTATGCCTACACCGCCTAAAACCGTATGTGCTATGCCGCCGCTAAGAAAAGTTATCTTTTTTGTTACAACGTATGTCCCGATTATTCCGCACGCTATTGAAGCGAGCACACCGGCTATAAGGGCGTATTGAAGAAAAGGATTTATGAGTAATGCGGAGAAAAAACCGGTCATACATGATCTCCCTTTAGATTGTCATTTGAATGATCTATTATCATCAACTTTTCTCCGGCAACGGTTTTTGTTGCGTGCGTATGAAGTTTTCTGTCTATACAGATAACCCTGTTTACGTCGGAGGTTATAAAATCAAACTGGTGTGAAACCATCAAGATCGTTATCGTCTTGTTTAATTTTTTTAAGAGCTCAAGGACCTTTTCCTGAGCCGATTTATCTATATTGGCAGTAGGTTCATCAAGGATCAGGATATCGGGATTATTTATTATAGCCCTTGCTATCAAGACTCTTTGACGCTGTCCTCCGGAAAGTTCACCAAATTTTTTAAGAGAAAGATTAGATATCCTGAGTTTTTCCAGAGCTTCCAGCGCTTTATCGGCGCTTTCCTTTGAATGGTATATACCGTATTTAAGGGTATCGACAAGTCCCATCAATACAACATCCAATACGGATATTGGAAAGTATTTTTCAAATATAAGCTGTTGCGGAACATAGCTCATCAGTCCTCTGGTTTCAACGGCTCCGGATGTAGGTTTTAATAAGCCCAATATTATTTTTAACAGAGTGGTTTTACCGCCGCCGTTTGGACCGACGATACCTAAAAATTCCTTTTCTTTAACGTTCAAATTTATGCTTTTTAATATCCA
>JAPLFT010000338.1 GCA_026390535.1 Pseudomonadota bacterium | reverse complement strand
TGACTTACAAAGGAAGTTTAATTTATTTTTCTTATTTGTGCTGGAAACCAGTTGCAACGATGTAGATTTCAAATGATTCCTTTCTTGAACTTTCCGGTTTGAATATGTTTACGTCGGTAAAATATTTTTTTATATCGTTGGTAAGGGCTTTCAATTCATTGCTCTGGAATACTTTGATTACGAATTTACCGTCTTTTTTGAGCGTGGATATCGCGACCCTTAGCGCTTCTCTGCATAGTTCTGCTGAGCGTAACTGATCAGCGGATTTTATACCGCTGGTCCTGGGTGCCATATCACTTAAAACCATATTAAATCTTTTATCTGTTTTAATCGCATTGAAAAGTTCTTCCGAAGTCACATCATTTATGTCTCTTTGAAAAAAGATTATATGTTCATCAGATATCGTTATATTATTTAGATCTATTCCTACAACCCTGTCATCTTTATTTAATTTCTTGATAACGTACTGTAACCATGAACCCGGCGCGCATCCCAGGTCTATAACAAAAAAAGGCTCTCTCCTGTTTTGAGGAAAGAGCCTGTATTTTTGATCTATCTCTTGCAGTTTAAATACTGATCTGGCTAGAAAGCCCTGTTCCTTGGCCTCGTGGTAAAAGTGATCCCCCGGCCGCTTAGTTTGCTGCTGGTGCTTCTGTTGCTGCTTCTTCATTCTTCATATAGTATGGGAAAGACGGTTTTTTTACAGAATCTCTTACTACTACCAGGGCGTTCTTTCCTCCTGGTATAGCTCCTCTTACGTAGAGCAGATTGTTCTCTTTATCTATCTTAACTATCATAAGGTTTTGAACAGTAACGGTTTCATCGCCCATGTGTCCCGGCATTTTTCTTCCCTTAACAACACGTCCTGGGGTTTGGTGCATACCTATGGAACCCGTTCCTCTGAAACTTTCGTGTGTACCGTGAGTCGCTGGACGGCCATGGAAATTATATCTCTTCATGACGCCGGCAAACCCTTTACCTTTTGATGTAGCCGACACATCTATGAATTCATATTCTTCAAATTGATCGATTGTTACTTTATCGCCTGGCTTTAGAGCTTCATAAACTTCTTCACAGAACTTGAATTCTTTAAGATGTCTCTTTACGCTAACGCCGGCCTTTTTGAAGTGACCTTCCTTGGGTTTAGTTATGTTCTGTTTTCTCTGCTCGCCATAACCAAGCTGAAGGCTTGTATATCCCTCAACATCAGCGCTTTTCTTCTGTACTACTTCGCATGGACCTACTTCCAGAATAGTAACGGCAATTCTTGCGCCATCTTCTGAATCGAAGATCTGCGTCGTTCCAATTTTCTTTCCTAAAATACCTTTATTAATAGGAGCTATAGACATCTGACACCTCCGGGTGTTTTATTTCGAGACTTTTGGAAAACCTGTTGCCGCTCCCACAGTCACAGTCCATTTTCCATTTCATCTCAATAACCTAGGCCTATAAACAATATTTTGAATAACAAGTCAATATCTAACTTTGGCCAATCATTTATATATCATTAGTAGCTTCAAGTTCTATGTTTCCTGATGGTAGCATAAGACCAAAACCATCTATTTCTACCGTCCCTTTGCATTCTTCTTTTGTTTCATTCTCTGCATATATTTCCAAAATTACTGATGTGGCTTCAAGTGCATTTGAGTTTAGTTCATTCTTTATACTTTTGATGTTAATAACCAGACTGCTTCCGCTTGTTTGGCTTATACTTATTTTACCGAGTATCCGGTTTTATCCTATAGCAGGGATTCCCCATCCTAAATGATGAACTAAACTTATAGAAAAATAATGATATTTCTGACATGAAATGAATGAAAAGAGTTTCCATCTTTCCTCTCCGCTGAATTTTTTATTGTCTAGAATATCTGGAGTAATATGTTCAGGTTTTATATTAATAGGTAAAACAAAGAATGAAGCTTCACTCAATTTGTAATAAGGTATAAATAGAAATTTCTCTGTTTTTCCTGATAAAGTAAAACTATCCCCTTCTTTTAATATTCCTAGTTCTCTTGTTGTTCCTTCTGCAGAAACAAAACCAGATAACACTACCAATAAAATTAACAATTTTTTCATTTTATTTCTCCGTTACATTTATTAGCATGATCAGATTACTGAATATCTAGATTGATGACCTTTCGTTGAGATAAAATATCAATAAATAGTAACAAATGTCAAGTATTCTTAATATAGGCTATATTTAATATTTCCCAGGAGCTCATAAAGCAGTATCGCATTGATTTTAATGTTCTTTTGGGTAGGAAGCAGATCCTCAAAATGTATGCTGTTATCGGTCAGATATGCGGACGGATATGCCGTTATTGGGATGCCCATTTTTTGAGCAACTTCGATGCTTCTCTTCATATGTATGGCGGAGGTAACAAGCACGACCCTTTTGAATTTATATTTATTGATTATCTTTGAGAGCTCTATCATGTTGTCGTAGGTGGTCTTGCTTTTTATATCCAGGATTATTTTTTCCTTTGGAACGCCGAGCTCTATCAAAATTCTTTCTGCGGTCTCGGATTCAGCGGGTTCGTTCTTATGAGTTTTTCCTCCAAGAATGATTAAAGGTTTTTTGGAGGATTCGTATAATCCCAATCCCGATATCAGCCTTTTTAAGAATTGTTCACCGACCTTGCTGGTACTGTCCTCAAAAAGTCCCTTGTTTATTCCACCTGTTAGAATAGCTATGGCATCGTAATCAGAAGAACTGATAGTTTTTTTAGGTGCAAAAGACTCCAGGTTGATCAGAATGGATTTTGTTACGGCAAGAGTCGTGGACAAATACGAAATTGCTATTGTTACTCCCCATATTATCCATTTTTTTGTTTTGCTTAGTTTTTTATTGGACCCGGCCCAGATGCTGATAAGTATTAGTAGTAATATTAATCCCGGTGCCGTAATTGAAAATAGCATTACATCTTTAAAAATACCCATGCAGTCAATTTATAATGAAAAGTTCGAACCGTAAATACTTATAACCCTGAATCTTAGCAGAATAAAAATAATTCTACTTTCTAGACCGTTTAAATACTAAGGAGTTCCTTGTATGAAGAAGTTGAAATAGTATTATTTGTAGGCTTTATGGATTACGCGGTAGCAAGATTCCATAAAGCAATAACAAATAAACTATTTCAACAATGAGTACAAGGAACGACGGCCCTAAGGTCTAGAAAGTAGAATTATTTTTATTCTGCTAAGATATAGGGCGGTATTTGTTCTACCGCCCTGAGCTTTTCATTATAAATTCTAGTTTATTATGCCCGGAATATATCCCTGATAACTTTCATTCAGGTTCACCGTAGTATAGTCAACATAACCTTTTTGTGCTTCTATCGTATCCATTGTTTTTGCTGTTGTCCCAAGCGGATCCATATTCTCATAATCCTTTAGCCAGGATGTTATTGTGTAGGATGTATCGGTAACATGATCCCTTCCCACAAGCCCCAGACTGTCCTCCGGATAAACTACCGGAAATAATGACTGATAAACATATATGGATTCGTTTATGTTTGAACAACTGGGATAGGTAAGGGTTTTTAATAGTATCATCTGTGCATTGGGTATTATGTAATAAATACTAGCTGCAAATTCCGACGGGAATGACTTTTTTACGGGTAGGTAAAAACATGAACATTTTTCCGGATCATTTATAGTTTCGCATTTGGACAAACCTTCATAAAATGTTTTTTGACCATGATCGCCCAATATGGAATTGTTAACATTAAATTGAGCTACAACGTCTATTTTAACCTGTTCGGTCCCCTGTAATTCAAGATGATTAAAAGATAATACTGTTTCATCGTTATTGCTCTGAGCAGTGACTGGTATTTCTTCTACTGTGTTAGT
>JAPLFT010000019.1 GCA_026390535.1 Pseudomonadota bacterium | reverse complement strand
ACCGGAATCCTCCCCAAAAAAGGGACCGACAATAGTTTGGGTATAACTGCCGATATTGATGCTGCGGATGTGACCATATCCGGAAAATCTTTTATAAAAGAAAAGAATACACCCTTAAAACTTAGCGTTAATGCCGATACTGACCTTAAATCCATAGATATAAAGACACTCAAGCTTTCATCCGTTTTAATGGCCGAACTTAATGGTTCTATAAAGGATTTTACTCTGGAAAAACCTATTTATGATCTATCTCTGGAGGTACCTCAATTTTCTATTAAGAATTTAGCCAAGGTTATTCCTGCCCTGGGTAAATCCCCTGTATCAGGAACAGCATCGGCCGGTATAAAAATATCCGGGAGCATGTCTCCGCTTCCGTTGATAAATCTGAACCTTAAGTATAACGATGATGTAAATAAGAATAATTTATCGCTTAAGGCGAGTAACGCAAACAAATCCAGAAACATAATCGCTATAGAGGTAGAGTCCAGTTACATAGATCTTAATCCGTATCTTTCCGCTACAGATAAAACAAAAAAATCTAAAACAGGTAAAGCCGCAAAAACAGGCACCACTGTTGCTACGACCGGAACTGATAATGCAAAATCAGACGAAGATATGATCGTGATAAAAAAAGAGACCATTGAATCTTTAAAAAAATCCCTGAACGATTATAGTATAAAACTTACGGCTAAAGTCGGTAAACTCATAAAAGAGAATCTCACAATAAATAATTTTGTGCTGGACGGGATGTTCTCCAAGGAAGAAATGGTAATAAACAAGATGAACCTCAGCCTCCTAAAGGGTGATATATCAGGTAGTTTGAAGATAGGTCTTGATATCAGCAATCCAAAATACAGCGGAAAACTTGATATGAAAAATATAAAGGTAAAGGATGCCGCCGATATCTTTATGCCGGGAGTAAAAGGTGTATTAGACGGCGTATTCTCCAGCGGTCTGGAATTTACAGCAGCAGGATACTCGATGAAACCGATTAAACAGAGCATGATCGCAAAGGGAAATTTTTCCATCAATAATTTTGTTTACAGCGCACAGGAATTAAACACATTGATAAATGATAAATTAAAGGAAAAACTTGGTAATCTTGCCCCTGCGAATGATAAACAGATACTTGGTACTAATCCGGGATGGGAAACAGTTCAGGGTACGTACAATGTAAAAGACGGAAAGATAAACATAGAACAATTTCTTGCAAAACAGGGTGAATATGAGGCAACAGGAAAGGGGGAAGTAACATTCAATGAGTACATGGATATGTTCTTTGATGTTTCCGTTCCATATAAAAATATTCCTTATGAAGGGTTAAAGGTTGAGGGAAAGGATAAATCAAAATTATCGCTTCATCTTACAGGGCCCATACTTAAACCTAAGTTTGATGCAGGGTACTTTATAAAGTACATTACAGACAAGACATTGGATTATGAAACGAAAAAATTGAAACAAGCGGCAAAAGCAAGAGTGGATGCAGAGATTAAAAAAGCTACTGCACCTGCTCAGCAACAGGCAAATGACCAACTTAAGAAAGCAGGGGAAGATCTGAAAAAGGCGTTTAAGGGATTAAAATTTTAACGGAGTTTTTTATGCATAATTTTTATACTATTAAATGGGAGAGTGATGCTGTTACATTTATAGATCAGCGGCTTCTTCCTCTTGAGGAAACATACGTCAGATGCACAGATTACAAACAAGTCGCGGAAGCGATAGAGACAATGGTAGTAAGAGGAGCACCGGCTATAGGCGTTTCTGCAGCATATGGAATAGCTTTAGGTGTGCAGAGCCTGAGGTTCTATGAATTAGACAGAATGAGACGGGATTTTAAGGAAATATGCGACATAATGAGGCGTACTCGTCCTACGGCGGTAAATCTTTTTTGGGCTATAAACAAAATGGAAAAGGAATTTGAAAATTTAATATCAAGTACCGGTAATGTTGAGCACATCGTTGAAGGGATGATCAAAGCCGCACAAAAGATCTATGATGACGACATAGAAATAAACAAAACCATAGGAAATTATGGCAGAGACGTAATAAAGGACGGAATGAACGTCCTTACGCATTGTAATGCAGGTGCATTGGCTACAGCAGGCTATGGTACGGCGCTTGGTGTAATAAGGGCTGCTATTGAACAAAACAAGAAAATACATGTTTATGTAGATGAAACCAGGCCGTTCCTTCAGGGTGCAAGGCTTACTATGTGGGAACTCATGAAGGATAAAATTGAATGTACGTTGCTGTCGGACAACATGAGCGGATCTCTGATGTCCAGAGGTAAAATAGATGTGGTGATAGTCGGTGCGGATAGAATAGCTGCCAATGGAGATGCGGCAAACAAAATAGGCACATATTCTGTGGCAGTTCTTGCAAAATATCATAACATTCCGATGTATTTTGCCGCCCCACTCAGCACCATAGACAGAAACTGTCCTAACGGCTCTGGTATACCAATTGAGGAAAGATCTCTGGATGAAGTTAAGATAATAAATGGAAAGCAGATATGCCCAAAGGAGGCAAAAGCTATTAATCCGTCATTTGATGTTACACCAAATTCTTTAATTACTGGTATAATTACAGAGAAAGGGATTGTTTATCCTCCTTTTGGTAAGGGGATAAAATCTTTATTCTAAGGTGGTGAGTTATGGCTGAAAATAAAATCTGGTACTTAAATACCAATAATCAAACTTATGGTCCCTATACAAGGGACGAAGTTATATCGATGCTTAAGGATAATTCCGTTAAATTTTCTGACTATATTTTCAAGGAAGGCTTTAATGGCTGGGAATATATATATAACGTAAAGGATTTTGACAGACGTCTCCTTTTTCCGGGAGGTGATCAGCCTCTTGTTGAAGTGCCAAAAGCCGCTACTCCTGTTGAACAGGTGGAAACCGCAAAAGTTCAAATAAAAGAGGGAGAGGATCTTTGGTATGTTCACGATGGTGAAAATCAACTGGGCCCGTATACCTCAAGTTATATAAAAGAAGCACTCAACGATAAAACATTATTTTGGACTTATTATATTTGGAGAGAAGGTTTTGATAATTGGGTACAAATTAAAAATTGCAGGGAATTTGATAGACGTACAAAATCAAGAGGTGAATCTCCCGTCGGGCTTGATATAACAACGGATTTTAATGAAATAAAGGAACAAGCTGTCAACACAATCCCAAAAGCAGAATACGGAGATGTATCACAACCTGCAAATTTTCAATATGGTGTTTCTGAACTTGAGCAGGAGGAACTTAAAGGGCGGTATCCTGTAAAGGCCATAGTATCACTTATTGCTATAACCCTGGTGTTGTTTGGAGTTGTTCGGTTGTATCCGTGGTTTATTATACGTGCAAAAGAAAACAAGGCGATGAAAATGTATGATCAGGGCGTTGCTTTTATCGAACAGGAAAAATACAGCCAGGGATTTAATTTACTTTCTGATCTTTCTGATATGTATCCAAGCACCAAAGCTGCAAGAAAAGAGCAAAATTATATAAGATCCAAGGAACCGGTCATAAAAGCACAACTTGCCGATGAGGGAAGAAAAGTAAAAAAATCTATAGAAGAATATGTAAAAAAATACGGATTACTACCGGCAAACGCCATTGATATAAGTTATATCCAGCCTTTCTGGATGAAATATTTTGGAGAAATCTATTATAAAAAAGATCAAAGCGGAAAAATATCGGTAATAGTAAGAGGGAACAAAAGTCCGGTTGATGGCTATGTCTTTACGTTAGAGACATCCAATAATGAAATGGAAAGTGACCTTACTCAGGCGGAATTCGATTCCAGGGTACAGGGCTTTATCAAGTTGATTCATACGGGTACCAGGACCAATATTAAACCTGTCGAAATGCCTCAATTGTTGAAAAAAGAAATAACGCCACAGCCTCAAGATACGACCAAAGAAAAGGAG
>JAPLFT010000066.1 GCA_026390535.1 Pseudomonadota bacterium | reverse complement strand
ATAAATATATCATCAACATTCTGAAGTACAATTACCCGTTCTTTTGTAATATCGCCAAGTATTCTTACAGCAAGGCCCGGTCCAGGGAATGGATGCCTGAGTATAAAATCATCCGGTATTCCCAATTCTCTTCCTACTGCGCGAACCTCATCCTTAAATAATTCCCTAAATGGCTCTATCAGCTTTAAATGGAGTTTTTCCGGAAGCCCTCCTACGTTATGGTGTGTCTTGATGGTTGCACTCGGTCCCTTAAAACTCACGGACTCTATCACGTCGGGATACAGAGTCCCCTGAGCAAGATATTCTGCGTTAAAACTCTTAGCGGCCTTATAAAATACATCTATAAAAGTGTGCCCTATTATCTTCCTCTTCTTTTCCGGATCTTCAACATCTTTGAGATTTTTTAAGAATAATTCCGCCTCATCGTAATAGTGAAGTTTAAAACCCATGGTCAAAAAAAGTTTTTTAACACTTTCAGCTTCGTTCTTTCTTAAAACTCCATTATTAACAAACACCGGATATACATTGTCATCACCAAGAGCTTTTTTAAGTAGTACGGCAGCAACGGTCGAATCAACTCCACCACTCACCCCGCAAATAACTTTGCCTTTTATATTTTTTTGAAGTTTTGATATCTCTTCCTTTATAAAATTCTTCATATCCCAGTTAGCTTTAAGACCTGAGACCTTAAAAAGGAAATTGGAGATTATTGCTTTTCCAAAGTCGGTGTGATGCACCTCAGGATGGAACTGTACTCCGTATATGTTTCCCTTTTCATTCCTGATTGCTGAATTTATAACAGTATCGGAACTGGCTATAAGATAAAATCCTTTTGGAAGTAATTCTACTCTGTCGCCGTGACTCATCCATACATTGGAATCGCCAGGAATATCACTAAAAAGTACATCCTTATCCTTTATGTTCAAAACAGCTCGTCCATATTCCCTGTGGTCCGATGGAACGACCTTTCCGCCAAGAAGATGAGCTATCAACTGAAGCCCATAACATATGCCAAGCACCGGAACATTAAGGCTGAAAACCTCTTTATTTACGCTGGGAGCATTCTTATCAAAAACACTTGAAGGACCACCGCTCAAAATTATTGCGGATGGATTAAATTCCTTTATTTTTGATATAGATATGTTGCATGGCAATATTTCAGAATAGACATTCTGTTCTCTTACCCGACGAGCAATCAGCTGAGTATACTGGGAACCGAAGTCCAGGATTAAAACTTTCTGATCCAATTTATTTCTCCTGTCTAATCTCTATTACTACGGCAGTTATCTATTCACAGCCTAATCTATAATTCGGAGATTCCTTTGTTACCATTACGTCGTGAGGATGACTTTCTTTTAATCCCTGAGCAGTTATTTTAATGAACTTGGCCTTGGACCTCAGTTCTTCAAGATTCTTTGAACCTATGTAGCCCATACCTGATTTTATACCGCCCATAAGCTGATATATGACAAGACTCAAAGACCCTCTGTATGGGACCTGTCCTTCTACACCCTCTGGAACTAACTTATAAGTGTCCTCAACATCTTCCTGAAAATATCTGTCCTTGCTTCCCTGTTTCATTGCACCTATTGAGCCCATACCTCTATATACCTTGTAAGAACGACCCTGATAATGGACCATTTCTCCGGGGCTTTCATCCGTTCCCGCAAGGAGTCCGCCTAACATTATGGTATCTGCACCTGCGGCAAGAGCCTTTACAACATCACCGCTGAACTTTATTCCGCCGTCGGCAATTAGTTTTATATCACTTCCTTTTAATGCCTCTGCACAATCCATAATAGCGGTAAGCTGCGGAACGCCGATACCGGCTATTACACGTGTTGTACATATGGAACCTGGACCTACACCTACCTTTACAGCGTCAACACCTGCCTTGACAAGAGCCTTAGTTCCTTCTGCGGTGGCAACATTACCACCAATAAGATCAAGGCTTGGATATTTGCTTTTTATCTTTTTTATTGTGTCCAATACTCTGCTCGAGTGGCCATGCGCAGTATCCACGACTATAACGTCCACTCCGGCCTTAACAAGTTCCTCTACTCTCTCTATTACATCTCCTACCGTACCAACCGCGGCCCCAACCCGTAGCCGGCCACGTTGGTCTTTGCAGGAATGAGGATAAAGGCGACTTTTTTCTATGTCTTTGACCGTTATGAGACCCTTTAGATGATATTTTTCATCAACTACCAGGAGTTTTTCTATCCTGTGTTTTTGAAGTATCTTTTTTGCATCGTCAAGATTTGTATGCATAGGAACAGTTATAAGATTTTCTTTTGTCATTACATCCTTAACTTTTAAGGACATATTCTCTTCAAACCTTAAGTCCCTGTTAGTTACTATGCCTATTAATTTTCCGTCCTTATCGGAAACAGGAAATCCGCCGATTTTATATTCGGCCATAAGTCTTTTTGCTTCGCCTATTGACCTCGTAGGTCTGACGTTCGATTTCCATGCTCTTGTGTATGATACCTATACCGCCGACCTGAGCCATCGCTCTTGCAGTGCTGGATTCAGTAACTGTATCCATTGCGGCGCTCACCAGAGGAATATTGAGGACAATATTTTTTGTTATATAAGTTTTAGTTTCAACCTCATGCGGCAGGACGGAAGATGCTTCCGGCTGTATAAGAACATCATCGAATGTTAAACCTTCTCTTATTTTTTCCATATCTACCTCCGACATATCTTTATTATTTACCTATTATGTTCTTTTGCCAGTTCTATATATACCGATGCATTATTTTGCATTGCCTTGATCTCGTCATCTGTAAGTTCTCTTCTAACTTTAGCAGGAGAACCCAAAACCAAGCTCTTTGGCGGGATATTTAATCCTGGTGTAATTACTGCGCCAGCGCCGACAAGGGAGTATTCTCCCACCTGCGCACCGTCCAAAACAACGGCACCCATTCCTATAAGTGCGTAATCTCCTATTTTACAGCCGTGTAGAGTGGCATTATGTCCCACTGTAACACGCTTACCTCTGATCACCGGTTTATTATAATCAACATGACAGACGGC
>JAPLFT010000339.1 GCA_026390535.1 Pseudomonadota bacterium | reverse complement strand
ATCTTTAAATAAAAATGTCTTTAAGAGTCTAAATAAACTATTAAAGGATGTAATGAATAATAAGAAGTTTAATACTAGTGGGGCTTACAGGCTCTATAATTTTCCTAAACTATCAACACCAATAGTAAATCAACTTGAGAGTATGTTAGGAAGTATCAGAAGTAAATCACAACCTGAGGCAAAAATAATAGAAGCCCTCCTCAACATGAATGGTAAGAGTGTCTTAGCTGTATACAACAAACAACCTAAACAAAGTACTATTGAACTTGGTATTATAGAGAACAGATGGGACAACGTTAATCATAACAAAAATAAAGTATTTATATTTGATGCTACAGCTAAAACAGACCCCTATTACTGGGTTAGTAATGCTCCAAAAATCATCGATTTCGATGATAATACTAAGTACCCTAATCTGAAGTTAGTTTTCTATTCCAAACACGACATACACAGGGGTGCCATTAGAGACAATAAAGATGGAATACTTAATAAAATCAAGAAAATTTTAGATAATCACAATGACGAAAACATCCTGGTAGTAACATCTAATGAATGTGAAGGTAGCGTAATTCAAACGCTAAGAACCAATAATATCTCTGTAGAACACTTTGGTAATTTAAAAGGCAAAAATGAATATATGAAACATCATGTAATTCTATTCACTAATGTGTGGCGTAGAGAGGACCTAGATTACACACTGCTAGCTAAAGAAATTGACTCAACTCTCCACTTACCTCGTTTATGGAAAAAGAAAAGGGAAACTATAAAAAAGAAAGTAAGAGCTGGTATTTCTATCCCTCTTACAAACTCACAAGCTGAATTTAATAATCAATCTATTGAGAACGTTAGGACTAGTTTGATGACAACAGATATAATTCAAGATGTCTTTAGAACGGCTATAAGAAGTAAAAACACAGCTGACGTCACCGCATACTTACCTATAGAAAATCCTGATTTAATTTTAAAACTAATAGCAGCATTCCCTGGGTGTAAGCCTATTATAAAACATTTAGTTTAGTTACTGTCCTTAGTTCTTTGACAGGTTAATAGCAGGTGGAGCAAATAACAACACAAAGGCACAGCTATCCGAAAGGAGGTTCGCTGTGTCAATTGAACGAAGAGTAAAAAACAATAGAAGATGTTCTTATCGGGTTATCATTAAAAGCCACGGAATTGTTGTTTCAAGTGCATCATTTAGTAGACTAGTAGATGCAGAAAAATGGGAAGCTGAACAAAAACATAAAAAGACACAGCAAAAGTATTTCCATAATGAAATTAGAGAGTGCACAGTAACAGAGCTCTTTAATCTATGGCTGGAAGGTCACGCTAAATTAAACAAAGCACCATCTTCTGTTTTAAGGGATAGACAGATTTTTAGAGACCACGTGGCTCCATTCATAGCAAATATGAAAAGTCATCTTGTCACCCCTGACCACATAGAACACTTAAAAAAATCTCTATTAAATAGAAAAAACTTAACACACAAAAGTATTAATAACGCTTTCCAATTCATAAAAGCATTATTTAATTTTGGTATTAAACGACGATATCTGATGTTTAATCCAATGAAAACTATTTCAATGCTTCCAGTTACAGAACAGGATTTTGATTACTGGAGTTTTGAGGAGACAAAGACCTTTTTAACCTATGTTTCAGCAAAGTACTCTCAAAGCAGAACGCCTTATCTCCTCTATCTTTTATGCATAAGAACGGGGATGAGAGTTGGAGAGGTTGTCAGTTTAAAATGGGATTGTGTCGATTTACACAACAGAATTATTACCGTTAAGAGAACCTTTGATAATGCCTTACAAAACATCAAAGAGACCACTAAAGGAAAGAAAATTAGACGAGTAGGTATTAGTGCCGACTTGCTCTATGAACTAACGGAGTTAAAGAGACAAAAACCTAACTCGGTTTATATCCTTGAAAACAACAACGGTAACTTTCTTGATTACAACAACTTTAGGGATAGAGTTTATGCAAAGGACATAAAAGAGGTAGGTATTAGGAGAATAAGAATACATGACTTTAGACATACCTTTGCAAGTCATTACGTTATGAGTGGAGGAACTATCTACGATTTGCAACAACTACTAGGACACTCAGATGTAAAAACAACAATGAGGTATACTCATCTTTCTCCAAATCATCTCGTAAAGACAGCAGACATAATCGATTATGGTGTTTTTGCAGAACCCGTAAAACCCACTCTAAAAGTGGTAAACAGCTAGTTCAGTCCCCATTTAGTCCCCACGAGCAATAAAAAAGACTTTCATCATTTCTGACAAAAGCCTCTAACTATTTCAATTCATTTTGTTTTAAGTTGGTAGCGGGGACAGGATTTGAACCTGTGACCTTCGGGTTATGAG
>JAPLFT010000013.1 GCA_026390535.1 Pseudomonadota bacterium | reverse complement strand
GCATTGGCTTCAGCTTCTGGGATGGTTGATCAGAAGACTACGACGGCTGATTTTAATGATACTATTGGTAAGCTGGGTGTATTATTGTTTGGAACAAAATGTTTTGAAACAGGAAAGGTCGATGATTGTTGTATCAGTCAAGTCTTGACGGTTAGTGATTATGTAACTACCGAATTTCCTAAGAAATTTGACAAGAACATAAAAGACTATGACAACACAACAAATGGTTTTAATAAATTAGGTAGGGCTCATAAGATTTATTCCGAACTTAAAGAATTAATAGAAAAGCCGAGACTTGCAAAAAGAGGAAAAGACTCGCTTAAGAAAATGACAAAAGAACAAAAGACTGATTACGATACAATCAGAAGCGGTAAAAAAACCAAAACCGCGGCAGCGGCAACTAAAACCAAACCTACAACTGTAGCACAGCAAGCATCAACGATCACATCACAGATGGCAGGAAGAACACCCGTGAAGAGGTAATAATGAGTTTGCGTAAAAAGCAGAAATAGCAAAAAGGGCGTCTTTAAACGGGACGCCCTTTTTTACATTTTAAAACACGGAAAAGTGTTTTACTATAGGAAGTACGTAAGAGGTGACCTATGTTGATTAATCTATTCCTTTTAATTTCATTATTTAATCCCAACAATACCTATGCACAAGCTCCTGGTGGAGAAGATTTTGTCCCAAAGGATGGCCCTTATCATCCTGGAATTGGACATACTCCGCCGCCACCTCCGCTTGCAGGAAAAGAAGAGATAAAAGCACAAGCTATTACCGAGCAGAACCCCGTATCTTCAGCAGGAAACTTCCGTCTGGATATATATAAGGAAATTGGACTTAATCCTAAAGACGGAACCTCTGACAAGATAACAGCGGATTATAAAGCTAATTATAAGGATGCAGAAAAAAAATATCATAATATCTTTGGCGCCGATGGTAGTGTTAAAACAGACTATCTCGCTAGTGTAATTAATTGTAAAGGCTTTGATCCTGTTAAATGTAGCGAAAAGGATCTTCCCAAATCGACACCCGTAATGGAATACGATGCAAGAGTAAAGTATTCTCACCAGTACACCGTAGATTATTATAACAACTTAAAAAGTGCAGAAGCTAAGTCTGGAACTTATGGAAGAGCCACAGGCTTAGGAGTAGGAACAGATTCCTATCGGTTCTCAAAAGAACTGATAGACGCAAGATTAAATATAGCTAAATTGCAATATCAACTTATGGCTAGTGAAAATGGCTTAAAGCGTTCTGCGTTCATACCGGAACAAAGAAAAGCTGCTAAAGAAGCAAAAAAAGACGCAGAAATTAAAATGAAAACAGCGCTTACAAAGTTTAATTCAAAATTGGACAGCCTTGCTGGTGCTACCTTTAATAAAGGGGATACGGAGAAAGATAAAACAGATAAGGAGAGAATTATAACGGCATTAGGAGATACAGAAAAAGATCTGAACGTTTCTATAGCTCAAGTTAAAACTGATGAAATATATGACAGTATTCCCGCCGGTCTTGAGGTTTGCAAAGGTTATGACAAACTGGCTCTAAAAGACAAAGAAAAGTGCGATACTCTAGCCAGAAAATATAACGTTGCAGCGGCAACTGGTGGAAATGTATGGGATGTTAAACTTATCACACAGGATTGTGATACTATCACCAAACTTACACCGCTTTTTGATACGGCTATATCGCTGGTTGGAATGTTTAAATCTGTAGACCTTGAGAAGTGCATAATGGCAAGTGGTGTTAAAAACTGTGCAAATGAAATAGGAACAGTCCGTAATATTTATAGTGATCCATTTAATCAAACAGCACAGTATGCCGACTTAATAGATATGAAAATAAATCCAAGTTTTACAACCGCCGGGACACAAACTCCTACATCCATGACTATAGGCGGAACTCAGCCCTCCAATCCTCTTAGTGCCTATACTCCAACGACTACATCACAGGAGCCAACAGGTACAGGGGCAGATACAGAAAATAAAGTTAACTCAACTACGGGTGCGGCTATATTGAACAATATTGCTAGTAGGGTTACAGCCACTGGAACAGGTGCGAATAATTTTAATAGCCAATACAGCGATCCCATAAACAGTATTATGAATTATAATAATAATCTTTCCGGAGCCATGACTTCATGGATTGACCCTAATATTTATCTTAATAATGCCAAGTCCGTACAGAGTATTCTTGATCAGGCGAAGGGTACCGGCACAAGATATTCACAAGATACTAACACTACAACTACAGAAGCTGTGAGGCAAAAAATAACGGAAATTAATGCACAAAAAGCTGCTCTTTTTCAACAATTGGTTGATGAAGTTGCCAGGGGAAATAGTGATAGCTATTATCTTAAATACGGAAGCCTTTCTGAACAACAGCAAGAAGCTGCGGCGCATATGGCACAGTCTCCAGGGCTTGTAAATTACATAAAAATTCAAATGGCCGCGTTAGATAATCAAAGCCAGCTCTATTACATGAATATGGCAAGGATTATTAATCAAACCGGTACAACTACAGAGAATACATTTGATCTTTCATCAATGTACGCCTCTAACGGAAATGCAGTTTATGGCAAAAGATCTCTCAATCTTAAACCGCTTAAAACGCCGGTTATCAGGATAACTTATGTCTTAAAAGACGGCTGGCAGGATGAATTTAAGAAATACATAGCGAACATGCTGCAAAAAGCTGAAGAATCTAAAAAGAAAATGAATTTGGCAAAAGCCAAAATGCAACAGCTCCTTTCACAAAAAGTACCTATTATTCCTCTGGAGAAAATGCCCAGTACCATCAAAGTAGCATATGAAATCAGGAATATGGAAAATATAGAGACAGTTGCTAAAAAGAATATGGCAAATATAGATAAGGCAATGGAGTATCATAGAAGCAGAAAAATGGAGACACCGTCTAATATTTATTCCCAGTATGAAAAAGACGCTGCCACTCTTAAAAAATCAATGCAAAATGTAGTTAGTGCTATTGATAGGACAAAACCCAATCTGGAAAAATCGTATGCAATATTAAGCAACATGGATATAGAAGTGCCAAAAGCGGAAGCACTTAAAAAAGTGGCAAAGCGAATGGTAGATCAGGGGCTGTAATAGTTTTCGAATTATAAATATTTTTTTAGACCAAAATATAGGCGTAGAATTCCACCGATAAAGGCCAGTATAGTTAAAGTTATTACAAAGAATTGAGTGGAATAGTGTTTATCCAGGAGTGATCCTACGTAGGCAGATCCACCGACCATTATGGCCAGTTCAAGACCAAAAGAAAGTGCGATCCCCCATCCTTTGGGTTTTTTTAAGCCATCTTGTCCGATATCTTTTCTCCTCCGATAACATGGAAATGAACATGAAAAACTGTCTGCCCGGCGTCAGGTCCATTATTTATACAAACCCTGTATCCGCCCTTTTCCATTCCTTCCTGCTTTGCTATTTTTTTGATAGCAGAAAATATTTGGCCATAAACGTCGTTTGATTCTATGTCTGTTATTGTAGGGATATGTTTTTTGGGGATAACAAGTATATGGTGTTTTGCCTGAGGCTGTATATCCCTGAAGGCAAAAACATTTGAATCTTCATACACAATATTCGACGGACTTTCTTTTTTTATTATCTTACAGAAGATGCAATCATCTTTCATATATTGCCCCTCCCCAATTTCTACTCATACTTCTCTTAATCTTGTGACCTTTGCACCGACGTTCTTTAATTTCTCATCTATCCTCTCATATCCCCTGTCTATGTGATACACACGGTGTATCTCTGTGGTGCCTTCCGCTATTAGAGCTCCTATTATCAAAGATGCCGATGCTCTTAAATCTGTAGCCATAACGGGGGCACCGGTCAGTTTTTTCACACCATAAACGGTTGCAACATTGGCACTATGTTTTACTCTTGCCCCAAGCCTGAAGAGTTCTCCTATATGTATGAACCTATTCTCAAATATTTTTTCTGTTATTGTGCACGATCCGCAGGCAACGGACATATATGCCATCCACTGAGCCTGAAGATCAGTCGGAAATCCGGGATATGGTGCAGTAACTATGTCTATGGGTTTTATATTATCCAATCTTGTTGCATCAACAGTGAATCCATTATCTGTTTGTAAGATATTTACGCCGGATTCTTTTAGATTGTAGAGCAATATATCCAGATGTTTTGGTATTGAATTCTTTATATTAACTTTTCCCCTGGTCGCTGCTGCTGCAATGGCATATGTTCCGGCCTCTATCCTGTCGGGCAGTATATGTATAGGGTTATCTGAACCGGGAAGTGTTTTGCTATTTAATCCTTTTATGGTGAGTGTCTCTGTTCCCAATCCTTCTATCTTTGCACCCATCGAATTTAACATATTACCCAATTCAACAGTCTCCGGTTCCATGGAGACATTTCTGATAACACTCGTGCCGTCCGCAACACAGGCCGTCATCATTGCCGCCTGAGTCGCCCCTACGCTTACGAACGGAAAAACTATGTCATTGGCTTTTAATTTATCCGCCTCAGCTATTATGTATCCATCCTCTATCGTTATTTTTGCGCCCAGTTTTTCCATGACCATGATGTGAAGGTCAACCGGCCTTGCGCCTATTGCACAGCCTCCGGGAAGAGATACCTTTACCTTGCCATACCTTGCAAGCAAGGGACCAAGTACAGATATAGATGCCCTCATCTTTCTTACAAGCTCATAGGGAGCAACGCAATTTGCCTTATCGTCGAATTCTATATAAGCCGATATTGAATTATGCTCCCGGATCATACGAACGTTTCCGCCCAGCTCTATGAGTATCTTTAAGGCAAAATCCACATCGCTTAATCGTGGCAGATTTGTAAAATGAGAGATCTTTTTAGAAAGTATAGACGCCATCAGCATCGGAAGTGCAGCGTTCTTTGAGCCGCTTATCTCTATATCGCCTTTTAAAGGGCGTGCGCCTTCTATTAACAAATAATCCATACATTACCTCATCCTAAAATCTTTATTCCAAAGTCTTTAATTGTTTAAAATGCGTGCATCAGTTTTTCGTATATACCGCCAAAACCGCCGTTTGACATTATTAGTATTACATCCCCTGAGGCCGTGTTTCTGGAAAGGTAATCCACTATCTCATCAACACCCCCAAGGGTTCGTGCGTCAACGCCCCTTTCTCTCAGCACCTTGCACACATACTCAGGGTTAAATCTTTTTGATTCCTCAACCCTTTCCGGCTGATGTACCGGAGGAAGTATCAACCTTTGGGCTTTGCTTAATGCCTCTATAACCTCATCCTGGAGTATGTTTGTCCTGCTTGTCGCGCTTCTTGCCTCAAACAGACACCATATCTTTCTTGGATAGTACCATTCCTTTATAGCGTCTATAGTGTAAGACATCGCAGTTGGATGATGGGCAAAATCATCTATGATTATCCTTCCACCTGCCACGCCGTAAACTTCCTGTCGTCTTTTTACACCCTTAAAGGAACTCAGAGATTTTTTAGCGGTATCTATATTTAAATTCATCTCATGAGACAAGGCTATTACAGCCACAGCGTTAAGGACATTGTGTACACCTGGTACACCAAGGGTAAAAATTTCCTTTTTGCCGTTACTTGTTACATCAAAATTCAGTTTTGGATCTATATTTTTTGCGATGTCTCCGTGTATCACTTTTATATTATGCGCCTGATAATCTGCTTTTGTTTTTCCGTCAGCAGAAAAAGAAACTATTTTACATTTTGCAAGATGAAGAAGTTCTTTAATATTTTTATCCTGGGCATTATATATTATCACACCGTCTTTGGGCATCATTGATATCAATTTTCCGAACGCGTTTTTTATGCTTTGCAGATCGGGATAAATATCCGCATGATCAAATTCTATGCAGTTTATTATCAGGTACTGAGGCTTGTAATGAAAGAATTTAGCGGCCTTATCAAAAAACGCAGTGTCGTATTCATCACCTTCGATAACGAAATAATCACCCTGGGCAGGACGCCCCATTGTCTCAAAATCCTTTGGAACGCCGCCTATAAAGAACCCCGGTTTTTTACCTGCATTCTCCAACAGCCATGCAGCCATAAAAGATGTTGTGGTTTTTCCGTGAGTACCTGTTACTACTACTGTAGTTTTATCTTTAAAGAAAAATTCACTCAAAGCCTGAGGCATTGAATAATATTTAACGCCCTTGTTTATCAGGAGCTGAGCCTCCGGGTTATCTCTTCTTACAACATTCCCTATTATAGCGATATCAGGAAGCTCTTTTATATTTTCCTCTTTATAACCCTGAAGTATCTTTACCCCGGCGTTCTCAAGTACCGTGCTCATAGGTGGATACACATTCAAATCGGAGCCTATAACGTTATACCCCTGTTTTTTAAGCATTATGGCAAGGTTTCCCATTCCGGTACCGCATATGCCGACCATGTAAATAGTTTTCATATCAATTCTCCTATGATTATGTCGTGCATAAGAGGACGAAGAGCGGAGAACCTGTCCTGTGTGCCTCCAAATTTTGCCGCATCCGATGCAATGGTCCTGTTAGCCAAAATTGTAATAACAAGGCTATTATCAAAATCTATCCAGATAGAAGTTCCTGTAAAACCGGTCATACCGACAGAGTTCTTTGATATATTTTTTCCGGCAGTGCTGTTTTGCTCCGTTGGGTAATGCCATCCATAAGCCCATTCGGAATTATCTGAGGATCTTGCCAACACTTTTGATAGTGTATTCTTACCTATAACCGGATATTTTGCTTTGCCCTGTATTATGTCTAAAATATGCTGCCCAAGAGAACAAACATTGGATGCCGTTCCAAATAATCCGGCATGTCCCGCTATTCCATTGAACACATAAGCGTTCTCATCGTTGACCTCGCCCACGAGGAGCCTGTTCCTTATCTGACTATATCCGGAAGCCACAAAACTCTTTTCCTTTTTAGTCGTTGTAGCCGTTAATGGCACATAGCAAAGGTCATGAAGCTCAAGCGGTTGCGCCACAAAATGGTCAAACAGATAATCCAGTTTATGGTCAAGTATGATCTCAACGAGTTCACCAAGAAGTATATAACCAAGGTCCGAGTACATATGCTTTGAGCCCGGAACATAAGAAAGAGGACGAGACCTTACAAACATATAAGCATCACTTCTATTACTAACCGCGCCGTATATCTCTATCCATGCATCAAGACCGGAAGAATGATTTAACAGATCTTCCATCTTTATGTCGTCGAATTCCTTATTGTAGCTTAAAGAGAATTCATTCAATATCTCAGAGATCGGAGTATTAAAGTTCATGCAACCCTTGTCCACCAGTATGGATGTAAGCAGGCTGGTACATAAAGGCTTGGTAAGGGATGCCAGATCGAACAGGTGTTTTGGCGTTACCAGTGAGGGAGTTTGTTCATTCCCCTTATCCTTCCCTATTCGTTTTTCCTTTCCTGTTTCCTTTTCCTCAAAAAATGTTTTTCCATCGTATAGGGATAAAACATTCTTTCCTTTGTGATTTACTTCTACGCCTATACCGGAGAATATTTTTTCCGATATTGATTTTTTGATGACTTGTTTTAATTTTTCCACACAGTTCTCTCTTATTGTTTTTTATGCTTAAAAGGTGAATATATTAAAAGCTCTCTGCTTGCAAAATCTATTTTAGCTTTTACGCCTATTGGTAGCGGATAATCAAAGCCGCCATGACCGGCTCTTATATTGGATATCACAGGAACGTTCATTTCTTCCGCTATTCTGAGTACTGCATCCTTCCATGTATAAGGCGGTGTGTCACATTTTTCCATTGAACCTACGGCGATCGCTTTTATTCCCTTTGTCACTCCCGACATCAAGAGCTGGGTAAGCAGACGGTCAAGTTTATAGGGTGCTTCTCCTGTATCCTCTAAAAAGAGTATATGTCCCTTCAGTGATTTTAAATATGGAGTCCCGACCAGGCCGGATAGAAGAGATAAGCAACCGCCAAAGATCGGCGCCGTTATTGGCTCTTTGGTTTGTAAAACTTTGCCTACTCTCCTGAGGATATTGACCTTGATTCGCAGGTCACGGGGCTTAGATAATTGTTCCAGGATTTTTGGATTGAAATAACGACTTATAATGTTAGGCCCGTAGAATAAAGGTATATTATATTTACTATATAAGTAGCAATAAAGAGCTGTAGTGTCGCTGTATCCCATGAATATTTTATTCTCTAATTTTTTCCCCAGATCTTTTTTGTCTATAAATGGCAATAATTGTATAGAGCCGTATCCTCCCCGCACAAAAAATATTGCCGGTATTTCATCATCATTTATAAGATGTAAAAGATCTTTTGCCCTTTCTTCCGGTGTCCCAGCCAAAAAACCCTGTTTGTTAAATATGGTTTTTGTATATACAGGTTTATAACCGCAATCCTTCAGTAGTTTTATCGCTTTATCGAATTTTGCCCTGTTGAAAGGAGAAGATGAAGCGGCAAGACCTATTTTACAGCCTTTTTTTAGAGGAATAAGATGGTTCATAATTTAAAGATTATATGTTAAGAAAAGTCGAATATGAAACATATTTTATTGAATGCACATCTTAGGTCGAAGTTTGGGGAAAGAGTACAAAGAATACCATTGGATCCCGGTTTTAACTGCCCAAACAGGATCTCCGGTAATAATGGCTGTATATTTTGTGATGAAACAGGTTCGGCGGCTCCGTGGATAAAAAAGGGAATGAGTATAACGGAGCAGCTCGTAAAGGGGTCACAGCTTATGGGTGGAAGGTATAAAGCAAAAAAATATATAGCTTATTTTCAGGCTTTTACTACGACCAATGCAAGTCCGGATAAATTGGAAAGAATATACGAAGAAGCCCTTTCTTTTCCCGGGGTAATTGGATTGGCGGTATCTACAAGGCCGGACGCATTGCCTGACGATGTAATAAAGGTATTAGAAAAATATTCCAGGAAAACATATCTGTGGGTGGAGCTTGGGGCCCAGTCGATGAACGATAAAAGTCTTGAATGGATGGGCAGGGGACATTCATCAAAAGTCTTTACTCAGGCGGTTAGACGCTTAAAAGACAAAGATGTGGAAGTCATAGGACACATAATATTCGGTCTTCCTACAGAGACTGAACAGGAAATGTTGGATTCATTCGGACAATTTATTGATACAGGAATAGATGGATATAAAATACATGCTCTTCATATAATAAAAAATACACCTTTAGCCAGGCTTTACGAGGCTCAGCCTTTAAAACTCATACAGATGGATGAGTATATAGATCTTGTCAGACGGGCTATTAATATGACACCGCAAAAAATGGTCATACACAGTTTGACAGGCGAAGTTGATGAGAAGAGGCTGGTTGCTCCAAAATGGGTATTAAAAAAAGACGAAATACTCAGGAGGATCTTTGAGTAGTCTTATAAACATATTTTTATCCATTATCATCGGTTTTATACTTGGTTCCGTAAACTGGTTTCTATTGTATAGGTTATATAAAAAAATGATAGAATTCAGTGCTAAAGGCAAGCTGTCTAAAAAGCATAGATTTAATCTCTTTATAACGCTGTTACTTAAGGTTTCTGTTCTGTTTATAGGCCTCTATCTAGTTATAGTTGTTTTT
>JAPLFT010000182.1 GCA_026390535.1 Pseudomonadota bacterium | reverse complement strand
TTTTACTAAGGTCCTTGGAAAAGAAAATAGAACTGGATGACGATACAATCCCTTCTCCTGCGCAGACTCCGCTAACTAAAAATACAGCTAGGATTAAGAATAGGCTGAGTCTTGCTATAACAGTTCTATTCCTCATTGATTGATTTTATATCCTTGAAAAATTATATTTATGGTATCTCCAGATGATTCTTGTAGGTCTACTCTTTTTATTAAATTGTCGTTGCCGAGTTGGACTAGTATGTTTTTAAAGACATCAGATTTCAACTTAGGAGTAAACAAGAATTTCTTTTTGCTTTTTTCTACAATGTCGTACTCCTTTACTAACTGTTCAATGTTCATACTTAACAAAGACATCAAATTAAGTAGGGACGAATATCCTTCAGCATTCTTGGGGCGTTTATCATATTTGTATATTTGTTTTTGAGTGGTGCCATCCATTTCCTTAGACACGATGGTGACAGTGTCAGGGTCTATGTTTACCTCTAAATAACTAGGCTGTGTGACTTTCCATACTATGTTGCTAGGTTTTGATACTTTCAGGTTACCACTGGATTTTATGGTGAAGTTTAGATCTTTGAGCATTTTTGTCTGCTGAAACGCAACCTCAAAATTCGCTAATTCATTAAGTTTCTTAAACTGTTGCTTTATTTCCTCATTATTGGAATATGCAGATAAAGAGAACCACGCAAGGCTGGTTAAAAAGAGCAATTTGCATGTCCTGGAAATGTCCATGGTATTACCTTACAGCCAATAAATTCATTTACTTATATGGGTTTTTATATTACTTAATCTAAATAAGCAACAGAACTTTGGGAGAGTATTATATGAACGAAAACGATGCGTTAATTCAGGAACTAGCAAAGGTTATTCTAGAAGCTGTAAATATGCATCATATAGACGCCAGCACGTTAAATGCGGATACACACCTTAAGGACACAGGATTGGGACTAGATTCGATTGACCTTTTGGAAGCCGTGTTGACAATAGAAGCTAAGTATAAGGTTAAAATCAAATCCCCAGAAGAAGGGAAAAAGCATTTTCAGACACTTGGAACATTAGCTGCTTTTATTAAAAGCAACCATGAAAACAAATAAGGTTATTATAACCGGCATAGGTTCTGTAACTCCTTTCGGTTCAGGAGTGGATACTCTTTGGCAGAATACACTTAAGTCTATTTGTTGTAGCAAAAATGGTATTGGAGTGGTTCCTGATAAGGTATTAGGAGAATCTAGTTTATCAAGCAAGACGATGTCTATGACGCTCAACTCTATTCACGAAGCGATGCATGGTGCTAAATGGAGCAATCTTACTGAAGATGACGGTTTGATAGTTGCTACAACTACAGGGCTGACTACATTGTGGGAAGCTGACTTGATGTCATATTTTAAGGATAGCGATGCTAAAACTAATATATTTGCCTCATTTAAGAAGGAACCTCTTGGTGTTTTTTTGTATGAGGTTTGCTCTGCTCTTAATTTTAGTGGACGATCTCTACTCGTTACCACAGCGTGTAGTGCTTCTACCCAGGCATTAGGCGTTGCAGCAGAATGGATAAAACAAAAAAAAGTTAGGCGTTGCATTGTTGTAGGCACTGAAACTATTTGTGCATTAACGCAAAAAGGATTTGGATGTTTCAATCTTATATCTGAAACTCCATGTAGACCATTCGATAAAAATAGAAACGGTATAAACCTATCAGAAGGCTCGGCATGTGTATGTTTAGAATCTTTAGATACTGCAATTGTGAAACCGTTAGCGTCTGTTTTAGGCTCTGGCTTTAGTTCAGACGCTCACCATATGACGGCGCCTAATCCTACGGGACAAACTACCGCAATGGCGATGAATACAGCCATACATAATAGCGGAGTTAAAAAGGAAGACATCTCTTGGGTTCATGCTCATGGTACAGGTTCTGTACACAATGATTTGGCAGAATCTAAAGCTATTGGTATCGTCTTTAACGGTTATGATTGTCCTCCAGTTACTTCTACTAAATTTATACATGGTCATATGCTCGGAGCTAGTGGAGTTCTAGAGACAGTGTTGTGTGTAAAATCCATCAATGACAGTGTGATTTTGCCTACGTACGGACTTTTGGAACCAGATCCTGAAATATCTATTAACCATGCAAAGTATTCCTCCGTAAAAATTAAAAACATACTAAAAACAACTTTGGGTTTTGGAGGCATCAACGCAGCTATCATTATAGGGGGTGTAAATGAATAATTACATCCTTGGAACTGCGACAGTAGGAATTAACGACATTAACATGATGCAACCAGAATTTCGCAATACATCACGCAACATGGTCTTAGCTCATACCGCTTTAGGCAGAATATTCTCCTCACACGATTCACTGCTTGAGTTCCTTAAACAAAATACGACCGGTATTTTTGTTGGGACGAGTCACGGTGAACTTCAGTGCTCAAGCGATTTCTTACGGTACATAGAAATGGAAGGACTTGCGAGACCAATATTGTTTCAGAACAGCTTGCATAATTCCATCCTTGGTTTTGTTACTAAAGCATATGGACTAACTGGACCGTCTTTTACTATCAGCAGCCAACACTTTAGTGGCGAAGATGCGCTTTGTCTCGCTTGTGATGTTCTTGATTCACAAATGATACAATACGCTTTAGTCGTAGGAGTGGATACGATACCGTCAGGGATAGAAGATATATTTTATTCTACTTATAAAAAGGACGTCAAACTTGTTGAGGGTGCAGGAGCAGTATTGTTAACGAACAAACAAAATCTATCTGCGATCAGTGATTATATTAGGCCGAAAGCTATTATTAGGGATGTAAAATGTAATAAAACAAAAGCTGTTGGTACCACAGAGAACGTTAACGAAAAAGGATATTACGATTCTAATGCTATAGAAAAGTTATGTAAGGCCGTTGAGACAAACATTGCTCGCGTTGATACAGAAAAACCTGACGGTTCATCATCTGTTTTGTCTTTGGGGTTTGAATGATGGGCGTTTTTTCAGATTTTTTACTTGCTAAGACTATTAGAAGGATAGACTCCAGCGACTCTAGTCTTAACCCCATATACCTAACTTTTGATGATGGCCCAACGGATCATTCAACGAGTATGATCCTTGATCTATTGGACGAAGAAAAAGTAAAAGCCAGTTTTTTTTGCATAGCCAATAAAGCTCTAAAGACACCTTCACTATTTAATGAGATTGTTTCTGCAGGTCATTCAATAGGGAACCATTCTTTGGATCATACTTTTCATAATTTCTTTTTGGGTAAGCGCAAAATGTTTAATTGGATCAATGAGTCTGAACAAGTTTTTAGCAAGATATTAAATGAGTCTACAGTAGGGTTTAGATC
>JAPLFT010000192.1 GCA_026390535.1 Pseudomonadota bacterium | reverse complement strand
TTTCGAATTATTATATGTATAATGCGCTTTATCTTAAAAAGGATATCTCATTCAAAGAGATATTGAAGATAGGAGAATGAAATGGCTGATTTTGATGTTGTTATAATAGGTGGCGGTCCCGCGGGAATGAGCGCGGGTATTTATCTTGCCAGGTCCGGAAGAAAAACTGTTATATTAGAGGCTGGAGCTCCAGGAGGACAGGTATTTATAAATCATTCTATAGAAAATTACCCCGGATTTGCGGAAGCAACGCCAGGAGCTGTATTGGCAGAGGCTATGCAAAAACAGGTTGAGCGTCTAGGGGTGGAGATAAAGAATAGTCCGGTCAACAGTATAAAAAAAGACGGGAAGAATTACAAAATAAAGGGTTTTAATATTGATATGACAACACGGGCAATAATAATAGCTACAGGCTCTAAACCTAAACCGCTGGGAGTGCCTGGAGAAGAAAGATTTTTTGGTGCCGGTGTATCCTATTGTTCGACCTGTGACGGAATGTTCTTTAAAGGCAAGGATGTATTTGTTGTGGGTGGCGGGAATTCCGCTGTGTACAGTGCGGAACACCTTAGCAGGATATGTAATTCTGTAACACTGGTACACAGAAGGAATGAATTCAGGGCGGAGCCCGGACTTGTAGCCGATCTAAAGGGATATAAGAATATCAGGATAATGAAAAGTAACGAACTCGTAGAAATAACCGGTGATAAAAAAGTTGAGGGTGTTATCTTAAAAGATATTAACACATCCAAGACCTCAAGTATCAAAGCAGATGCAGTATTTATATATGTGGGCTCTATCCCTCAGAATTCCCTTGTGGAGGGGATGCTGGAACTTAGCGACTATGGCTACATAATGGTTAAGGATGACATGTCAACCAGCCTTCCCGGTATATTTGCCGCAGGGGATGTGGTTAATAAAAAGTACCGCCAGATAGTCACGGCAGTCTCTGACGGGTGCATTGCCGCGCTGAGTGCGAGTGATTATCTAAAATAGCCACCCCTAACTAAACCTTGAAAAATCCTGTTTTTTGTGGTTAATTGCACCAGCTGAATTAATTAAAAAAACGGAAGTAAGCATTTGATATTAAACACTATACTTTTTACCTGTCCTACTTACAAAACTGTTTATAAAGTTATGATTAAATAAGTAGCTAAAGGGAGGATTTGTTTTATGGGTGCGACTATCGATAACAAGAGGATTGTTACAGTAGTTTCTGTGGATGGTAACGGAAAGACGAATACTGTCAGAAGACTTTTAAATGCCAAGGATAAATTGCCGGTTGAGCCGGAAGAGCAGAGTAGGAACTATACTCTATTCTCAAAAACTTTTATGGCAGATCTGCCGGATAATAAAGAGTTATATCTATTGGATACTCCAGGTTCACTTAACTATATTAATGATGTTATAAATTGTGCCAGGGTCTCAAACGGAGCTGTTTATGTAATAAATGCAATAAGCGGCGCTACAGACCAGGGCTTAAGACATTGGTGGAGACTAAGGGATTACAGTCTTCCAACAATTATATACGTAAGTATGATGGATAATCCGGAAGCGGATTTTGATAAGGCTCTTGATAGTATAAAAAAACTATTCAACGTGTCCCCTGTTCCAATAATAATACCGATCGGAAAGGGTACTGAGTTTGTTGGTGTGATAAATCTGATGTTACAGAAAATGTATACGTACAAGGACGATAGCGGTAAATCCAAGGAAGAAGAAATCCCGGCTCAGTATTCTGACCTTGTAGCTAAATATAGAAATCAGATGATAGAGGCGATAGTTGAAAACGATGAAGATCTTATGTCGCAGTATCTTGATGGCAAAGAAATTCCTACCGACAAACTTAGGGAAGTCCTTGGTAAAGCGGTAAAGGAAAGAGGCGCTTTCCCGGTATTTGCGGGGTCAGCATCTAAAGGTATAGGGATAGATCTTTTAAGGGATGGAATATTCTACTATCTGCCTTCAAGTGCGGAATTTAATACTCTTACATTCAAGGGTGGAGAAAAAATAAATACGTCGGATAATGCCCCTTTTTCTGCGTATGTTTTTAAGACCAGAATAGACGCCTACACAGGTAAGACAAATTATTTAAAAATAGTAAGCGGAAAACTGAACAAGAATA
>JAPLFT010000304.1 GCA_026390535.1 Pseudomonadota bacterium | reverse complement strand
TAATAACCGGCGGCGGTCCCGGCGTTATGGAAGCTGCAGCACGTGGTGCAAAAGAGGCAGGGGGGCATACAATAGGACTCAATATAAAACTGCCAAAAGAGCAGGGTAACGCATACTCCGACTTAAAAATAGATTTTAACTATTTTTTCTGTCGTAAGGTTATGTTCAAAAAATATTCAAACGGAATAATAATCTGTCCCGGCGGGTTTGGTACCATGGATGAAATGTTTGAAGTCCTCACCCTTATACAGACCCGTAAAACCAAATGGACACCCGTTGTGCTGTACGACACTGAATATTGGAACGATCTTTTTGTTTTTATCAAGAAGCATCTTATCCCCAGAGGTTATGTCAACAAGGCGGATCTTAATCTTATGAAGGTTACCGATGATCCAAAAGAGGCAGTAAGAATTATAGCAGATGTATATAAGTCCAGCGAAGAAGCTCGAAAATCTCTTATCGATTTGGAGGAGTAGAGTTATATGCATATTTGTATGATAAATATTCACGGCCACCTGAAGAAGGAGGGTTCTCCCATAGGCGGACATCCGGATACGGGCGGTCAGATAGTTTATGTCCTGAATCTTGCCTATTATCTTGGAGAAATGGGGCATAAGGTTGATCTTTTCACAAGAGCGTTTAAAGACGATAAATTCCATGGTTTTGATGTAAAACTGGAAAAAATGTCCAGCAACGTTAACCTGATAAGAATACCATGCGGGCCCAGCGGATTTGTGCAGAAGGAAGATATATGGCCATACATCAGCGAGTTTACAGCAGGTATAGAAGAATATTATAAAAAGAATAAGAGCGGTTTTGATGTAATCAATACCCACTATGCCGATTCCGGCATGTGCGGAGTTATTTTAAAAGCCAGATTCAACAAGCCTCTTATACATTGCGGACATTCTCTTGGTGCTCTTAAGCTTCAGAACGCCGGGATTACCCAGGGAAATTTTTTGAGCGTCAATAAAAAATATAGTTTTCACACACGTTTATTTGCAGAGCGTACAACTTTGAACTGGGCCGATAGCGTTGTAGTTTCGACGGAAGAAGAAAGATATCAGCAGTATGGTCTGAATCTTTACGAGGGAGCAATAGACGTTGAGGATACAAAATTTTTCATAATTCCTCCGGGAGTCAATACCAAGGTCTTTTATCCCACAAGCGGTAAACCCACAAATGTGGATAAAACAGCAGAAAAAACGATAGAAACTATAATGGAAGACGGAATAGATCCTTCACGCCGGGGATTGCCATCCATACTAATGGTCGGCAGGTTGGATCCCAGAAGGAATATACTCGGCCTTATAGAGGCATATGCAAGTAATAAGCACCTGCAGGAAATAGCGAACCTTTTTATATCTTCGGGTGGACTGCTGGACCCTACGTTCATAAAGAATTGGGAAGGGATGCAGACTAACTATAAGACACTGTTGAAAGATATAAGAAAAGTCATTGTAAGAAATAATCTTCAGGGCAAAATAGTTCTTACCGATATATTCGACTATGACAAGGAATTTCCCGGAGTGCTAAGGTACGCGTCCAAGAACAACTGGGTATATGTGAATCCCGCACTTCATGAGAACAGGGGCATTGCGGTTCTGGAGGCTATGGCCAGCGGACTGCCAGTAATTACGACGGCAACCGGCTGTACGGCGGAACTGGTGAATCAGGGGAGTTATGGCTGTCTTGTGGATCCTACGGATCCAAGGAGCATCGCGGATGGTCTTCTTACCGTGCTCACGGACGAGACTGAATGGGACAGGTTATCAAGAAAAGGCCGTGAATTTGCAAATAAAACTTATTCATGGACGGTGATAGCCGCAAAGATAGAAAAACTTTTTAAAGAAGTCTCGGCAAGGAAGGATACTAAAAAACCGAAATATCTTTTACTGCCTCCAAGATATCTGAGAAAACCGAGTGACAAGAGCGAGAAAGATCTGATAGACGACCTGAGGACATTTTTATTTAACGTCGCCGAGGGAAGACGTCAGGCGTCAAAGGTTGCAAGGGACCTTGCAGATATAATAATAGATGAACTCAACTACAGGAAGAAAAAACCGTTCGTGTTTGCGATGGCAGGACAGACCGGTGCGGGTAAGACAACAATAGCCAACAAACTTTCAAGGACGCTGAATAACCTGGGTTATGAATCGGTGTTTTTTAAGATGGAAGATTACATGGTGGATCTTCCCAAGGATCTGGTTGATAAGCGTGTAAAGAACGGTCCCAAAAACAGCGTTGGTGCAAACGAAATAGATATTGCCGCTCTGAATGATCATATAAAAGCGCTGATAAATGGAGAGACGGTTGTGTCTCCCATAATCAACGTAAAGGCAAATTCCCGCAAGATGAGAACGATCAAAGGCAAGCCCCTTTATGTGATAATTATAGAGGGTGTATATTGTGACAGGCTCAAGAACAGGGATCTCTCTGTTTATTTTGATATAGATTTTAGCCAGCTCAGAAATCAGCGCTCCAAAAAAGAGGATGTATTTTTATATCCTAAGGGCGATGCTATAAGAACACTGCTTGAAGATATATCAAGGATTGAACATGATTATCTTATAAATACTGATATACCATCTACGTCGGAGTTAAAGATAAACGGCAAATACGAGATCCTGTTGAGAACGCCGTTCAAAGATGGCGCGATAGTTTAGTCCCTTAATGTATACTACCGCAACAGGTCTTCTGACTATTTCCTGTTCCTTTAAAACATGTACATGGAGATTCACATTGGTATGAATCGGTGCAATTATCACCTTGACCTAATAGCTGGCTACATTTGTTTGATGTGTTGCAGTAACATCCGACGAGACCACAATCTCCATTTACACAACCATAGCTGCTCCCAGCGTTATTTGTTCCGCAACAAATACTAGCTTCGGTACCGCATGGAACACAATGATTACTGGAGTTACATGCATCCACGCTTGTATTAAAGCAAATTCCAACTGGACAGCATATCTGATTTTCATAACCACAGTTTGATGGATAATTGATTGTATATGCTCCGGTTGTAATGGTACTTCCCGTCCCGTTATAAGAGCAAGCGATAGCGTTGAAAGTAGTTGAGCTCGTTATGGTGATAGGGTTGTAATAGATAGTTCCACTGTTACAGGATAGTGATGATCCGTTTGTTACATATCGAATGCTTATGGCGTTACTGCTCGCGATTGTTACAATTTGAGACGATGAATAGGTCCCGGGGGTAGGAGAATAATAGGGTGGGTTCGGCTGTTGATTAACATTAATTGTGTAAGTTGCGCTCTGTACGTCCGAATTTGTCATCCCACTCTTGCATGCAATAGCTTTTAAGGTGGTAGTAGTGTTAATTGTTAGTGCGGATGTATATAGATTGCCTGAACAGGAAGTAGGAGCTGTTCCACTGGTGGTGTAATATATAGAGGTACTTGGCGTAGAATCAGTAATTGTGACATAGATGGGAGGAGTATAAGTTCCGGTAGAATAATTAAAAGTTGGTGTTGCCACCTTTGTAGGATTGCCGGAGTTGATAGTGTAAACGGCGCTTACAACATCTGAATCATCCATACCGTCTTTGCAGGCGATAGCCTTTATCGTTTCAGTAGAAGATACGCTTATTGCTGCTGTATATGTTGTTCCGGAAGAACATGACGGCGTTGTGCTGTCTGTAGTGTAATGAAGAACTGCTCCGTCGGTAGCTGATGTTATGGTGACAGATTGTGTTGTGCTATAAGTTCCTTCCGAGGGACTAAACGTAGGTGCTTCGACTTGGTTTGGATTGTTGTTCAAATTGTTGTTAAGATTGTTGTTTGTATAATTGGTTTTTGAACTTCCGCTATCGAACAGTCCGCAGCCTGTCAGAGTTGTAAAGGAGATGATTGTTAATAATTTAAAAACTTTTGAATATTTCATAGTAAGTTCCCTCTCCCCCTATTAGTTACAATGAATAGGTGATGCGCATTTATTCGTAACACCATCACAACATTCTACTATACATTCACAGTCAGCACCGCAAGCTTGACCATTGGCTTTTTTATGCTGGCATGTCTTACTGATAAGGTCGCAATAATCACCCTCGTCGTTACAAGCATAGGAATTGTTTGAATTCTCCAAATCGCATATATTAAAACAACAGGGCCCCCCTATACCTCCACAATTTTGCTGAAGAATATAGGTCGCTGATGATTGAGCGGAAGGAGTCCATCCGGTTTTGCATCCTTTGGCCTTTACCGTTACTCCTGCAGTAGGAATAGCTATACGTACATGTGAACCGGATTCTATAAATGTACCGCTAAAACAAGCCGGTGTTGTACCGTCGGTTGTATAATAAATCAGTGCACTGACAGGAGTAGAAGTCATTGTAACCGATACAGGTGATGAAGTTTGTGGACCTGTACTAGGGACTATAGTTGGCGTTCCTACTGTTCCTAAGCTTAAGGTATATGTCGCGCGACCTGGAGCGGAAGGGAGCATATCGCTTTTACATCCAATTGCCTTTACTGTTACTCCGGTGCTGGGAATAGTTAGATCTACATGTGAACCTGAATTCATATATGTACCACTAAAACATACCGGCGTTGTGCCGTTAATTGTATAATAAATTTTTGCAGTTCCGGTAGTAGAAGTTATTGTAAGCGGTATTGATGACGATGTCTGTGGACCTGGAACAGGATAAAAGGCCAGAGCTCCTACCTGTTGCTGTCCTCCACCGATATTTATAGTATAAACTGCAGTTTCTACGTCTGAATTATTCATTCCGTCCTTACATGCGATTGCCTTTATAGTTTCTGTAGAAGCTACACTTATTGCGTTTGCATATGTAGAACCGGAAGAGCAGGTGGGTGCTGTTGAATCCGTTGTATAATGGATTTCTGCGTCAGTAGTGGCGGAAGTTATTTTAACAGATTGTGCTGATGTATATGATCCGGCGATTGGATCAAACGTGGGTGCTTCGACTGTTGTTGTCCCTCCATTATTTAAATTAGGGTTTGTATTGTTGCTTCTTGAACTGCTACTATCGAACAGTCCGCATCCGGATGCCATTATTAGTGCCCCGGAAATTAAAAATATTTTTTTTACCAACATACGTGCTGTCCTCCATCTCCATCGGCCTTTTTTCAAAGGGCTTCTTATTTTTAGTTACAGTACCAACTTCCCTGAAGTTGCCAACAATTATTACCTAGTCCTGGTGTACCGGTATAATGCCGACAGTAGTCTCCAATAGGACTATTGTAGTATAAGCAAGGTCCACTTGGCCTTATGCCACAGTAACCATCCTCGCAGACCCCATGAATGCATTGTGTGCCGGCTCCTTCGTAATATGGCTGAGTATACAAACCACCACTTGTTTGAGGAGGAAAATTCCCGGTACATGCCTCAGCCTGATGTCCTACGCAATAATAACCGGGGACAGTCGGTTTTACCAGATTCTCACAAATTCCGGATACGCACTTTGTATTGTCATTGCCACAACCTAGGAAGCCGTTATTCCCCTTACAGATACCATCCTTACAAGTCATGTTTGCCTGGCACTGATCTGTAGTCGTGCAAGATGCACCCAGTCCCAGATTAGCCTGAAGACATATAGTGTGGCATACACCAGGAGTTTTACACTGATCTGTGGACGAACATAGTTCACCATAATTTAGACGACATTTGTTAACACCACTGTCACAGGTACAAATTATTGAACCGCTACTGTTTGTACATTTTTGTCCTATGCCTGCGCATGTTGTTGTTGTCCCTGTACACTGACCACCTTGAGAGTTACAATTCTCATTTATACATAATCCTAAGGAACCATCGCTTTTTAGGGCTCTGCAGTAACCCAACGTGGTTGGATAAGGATATGGAACATTGGCAGTCGGGTTCTGATTAG
>JAPLFT010000302.1 GCA_026390535.1 Pseudomonadota bacterium | reverse complement strand
ATAATTTCAGGCAAATCCCTGTACGCCAGATAATATGTGTTTGGGAATTCCAACCTGGAATACGAATCTGAGCGTTTAAAATCTTTATAAACATTTTTAAAATCCATAGAAGTTTCCTTGCAACGTTTTATTTTTTTAGCTGTTTGGCTTGAATCGGTTGTTTGACTTGAATCGGCTGTTCAATAATTTCCCATCCACCGCCCAATGCCTTAAAAAGTTGAACCATAGCAAGGAGCCTGTCTCTATCTGTTTGTGCAAGATTATTCTCCGCAGGGAAAAGTTGCTGTTGTGCATCCAGTACCTCTGTGTACCTTGCAAGTCCTCCACTATACCTAGCGATAGAGAGTCTGGTTGCCTTCCTTAAAAACTCAACGGCTTTGGCCTGTTGATCCCTGACACCCACAAGTTTCTGTTGAAGCGTAAGTGTATCTGAAACCTCTCTTAACGCATTTATTACCGTTTTTTCATACTGTGTCTTAACCTGCTCATACACATGTTTTGTGGCGTTATAATTAGACCAGATTTTACCTCCGTTGAATATAGGTCCCGTTACACCACCGCCCAGCGCCCAAGAATGTGAAAAAGTTTTAAGATCTGGACTTGACGCACCTAATAATCCGGTCAGACTGAATTGAGGAAAAAACGCGGCCTTTGCAACTCCGATATCCGCATTAGCAGCAATTAAGTTTGCTTCCGCCTCACGGATATCAGGTCTTCTCTCCAGTAATGAAGATGGAACTCCCGACGGTATTATAGGGGTCAGATACTGATTGGAAAGAGCCTGTCCTCTCTGTATAGATGCTGGTCCTTTTCCAAGAAGAAAATTTACCTCATTTTCTTTTGCGAATATCTGACTTTCCAAATAAGGTATTGCTGCTGAAGTTTGTGCAAGCGCGGCTCCCGCTCTGGAACTTTCCAATAATGACGCTTCACCGCCTTTGTATCTTCTCATGAACAGATTATATGTATCCTGGAATGAATCCTCCGTACGTTTTGCTATCTCCAGTTCGTTGTCCAATTCCCTAAGCTCAAAATATGCATTTGCGACTTCGGCGATCAAAAGTATCATAATATCTCTTCTGGCTTCTACACTTGCAAGATATTGCGCTCCGGCAGATTCCGAAGCTCTTCTCACCCTGCCCCACACATCAAGTTCCCATTGGAATCCAAGATTTCCCATTGCCATATTGCCTGTAGTATTAGATGTAAGTCCATCCGCAGGCACGTTCTTTCCCCTGTTGCCAATCGCCGAATAGTTTATCTGTGGAAAGAAATCACCGTTAGCTACGCCGGTGAGAGATCTCATCTGTGCGACCCTGGCTGTGGCCATTTTTAAATCCATATTATTTTTTAAGGCTTCATCTATAAGATTCTTTAAAACAGGGTCCTTAAAGATATCCCACCATGGAAGATCCGCTACAGCTTTTTTTTCAGTCACTGTCATATCCGCTCTATGTGCATCAGGCATTGCGACCTTAGGACGTTTATAATCGGGTCCCACCGCGCAGCCAATAAACATTGCAGTAGCTGTTAAAATAATAATAATCTTTTTCATTCTGTTATCCTCTTTTCTTCCTTGGATTTACTTCTGGAACGCTCAATCAAATAAAACAATACCGGTACTATCAAAATTTCAAGCAGCGTCGCCACAATCATACCCATTATAACCGTTGTACCTAGGGATCTTCTTGACATCGCGCCAGATCCGTCCGCAAACCATAGAGGCACGCATCCAAGTATGAAGGCAAATGCCGTCATCAGAATCGGACGCAGTCTTCTGTCTACGCCGGATAAAGCAGATTCCCTAACGGACATTCCCTCTTTATCTACTGCATCCTTTGCATGGGCAACTATCAGAATAGCGTTCTTTGCCGCAAGTCCTATCAACATTACCAATCCAATCTGTGAAAAAATATCGTTGGGCATAGACCGCATATAGAGTCCAAGCATAGCTCCGAATATAGCGATCGGCGTTCCAAGCAATACAGAAAATGGCAGGGACCAGCTTTCATACTGTGCCGCCAGGATCAGGAACACAAACATAAGCGACAAACCAAAGATAAAGAAAACACCCCCGCTCGCTTTCTTTTCCTGAAATGTAATGCCACCCCAATCGTATCCCATTTCCTTGGGAAGCGTCTTGGCAGCAACATCTTCCAGTGCCGCAATTGCCTGTCCCGTACTATAACCCGGAGCAGGATTTGCAAAGATCTCTGCACTCCTGAAAAGATTAAACCGGAACAGAAATTCAGGACCTGTAACTTCTTTTATCGTAACCAGCGTAGACAGAGGAACCATATCGCCGGTTTTGCTTCTTACAAAAAAACTGCCTATATTTTCTATTTTATTTCTGGATTCGGACTCAGCCTGAACAAATACCTTCCACTGACGACCAAATTGATTAAAATCGTTTACGTAAGCTCCACCCAGGAATATCTGCATAACCTGGTAAAGAGAACGGATATCAATGCCGAGTTTAAAAACCTTATCCCTGTCAACTTCCATATAAACCTGAGGGATATGAGATTTATAGAGAGTGTTTACACCGGAAAATTCAGGACGTTTATTTACTTCTGACATGAATTTGTTAAGATTTTCCGCCAGAAAATCAGGAGTTCCGCCGCTCCTGTCCTGTAACATAAAATCAATTCCTCCCGCTGTACCAAGCCCAGGAACAGGTGGCGGAGGAAACGCAAAGACAATGGCTTCTTTTATACCGGCAAATTTCTTATTGAAATCCGATATCATATTATCCGCATGCAGCTTAGCGTCCTGGCGTTCATCCCAGGGTTTTAGTTTAACAAAATAGAAACCGGAGTATGAGCTGGAGGTCCCGGTAAGCATGCTGTATCCACCGACCGAAATTATATTTTCAACACCGGGCATGGAATAGATGAGATCATCGAGTTTCTTCATAACTGCGTCTGTACGTTGAAGCGAAGCAGCATCGGGAAGAGTCACATTCATATAAAAATATCCGGCATCTTCAAGAGGAATAAATCCGGACGGGATCAATTTTCCGAGAAATAGCACAAGAACAACAGTAAGAAGAAGTAAAAAGATACTCCTGCCGGCTTTCTTCATCAGAAAATCCGATACCTTTACATAGCCTGATTTCGTTTTATCAAAACTAAAATTAAACATATCAAAGAACTTCTGTAACATCCCCTTTGATTTTTCCTGTTTGGGTTTTAATATCAACGCACAGAGCGCCGGGCTCAGCGTCAATGCATTAAAGGCAGAAATAATAACGGAAAGGGCTATGGTCATGGCAAACTGTTGATACATCCTTCCTACTATACCCTTAAGGAACGCGACCGGAATAAACACAGACGATAATATCAACGCGATCGCTATAACAGGGCCCGTTATTTCACTCATGGCCTTTATAGTTGCTTCCTTGGGACTTAGCCCCTTTTCAATATGATGTTCCACCGCCTCAACTACGACGATGGCATCATCAACAACAAGTCCAATGGCAAGTACAAGACCGAAAAGTGAAAGTGTATTCACAGAAAAACCGAATAACGGGAAAAAGATAAATGTTCCTATCAGAGAAACAGGTACGGTTACCATCGGTATTATCGTTGCTCTCCAACTCTGAAGAAAAACAAAAACCACCAGTAACACCAATAGAGTAGCCTCAAAAAGTGTTTGAGTTATCTCTTTTATACCCGCGGTTATAGGGGCCGTAGTATCCAATCCCACCTCATATACTATGTCGCTTGGGAAACGCTTGGATATCTCCTGCATCTTGACCCTGGATTGGTTTGCAACATCCAGCGCGTTACTTCCGGCAATTTGATAAACGGCTACGATCGCCGACGGTTTTTTATTGTATCGGGCTTTTGATCCATAAGAGACTGCCCCAAGTTCCGTCCTGGCAATATCCTTTATCTTTACTGCAGATCCATCAGGATTAGATTTAATGGTAATATCCGCAAATTCCTCAGGCGTCAGAAGTCTTCCCTTGGTCCTTACCGTGAGCGTAAAATCAGTATTTGCAGGTGCAGGTTCCGCGCCAACCTGACCGGCCGGATTAACCTGGTTCTGGCCTTGAATGGCAGAAATTACGTCTCCGGCAGTCAATCCGAGTTTTGTGAGTTTATCCGGCTGCAACCATATTCTCATGGAATAATCTTCGGCACCAAGGATCTTAACCTGTCCGACACCGTGAAGCCTTGTAAGCTCGTCAACTATATTTATCGTCGAATAGTTTGATAAAAATAATTTGTCATATGTTCCCTTAGGAGAAAACAATGTAAATAGAATGATCGGCATCGACGACGATTTCTGGACCGTAACACCCCACGTTTTAACGCTGGCAGGTAATGATGATTCGGCTTGAGCCTCCCTATTCTGAACCAGGACCTGGTCCATATTGGGATCCGTACCAATATCAAAAGAAACTTTGATCGTCATAGAGCCGTCGTTTGCGCTGGTCGATGTTACGTATAACATATTATCAGCACCATTTATCTGTTGTTCCAACGGTGTTGCTACGGATTGCTCTATGGTTTCTGCGTCTGCCCCGGTAAAACTTGTGGTAACATCAATTTCCGGCGGCGCAATATCAGGATATTGGGAAACCGGTAAACTTTTTAAGACGACCAAACCGGAAACAACGATAACGATAGATATTACTATGGCCATTACTGGACGATTGACAAAGAACGATCCCATAATTCACCCCTTATTGTTTTATTTGGTGCACATTATGAATTAGTAGTATCTTTTTTAGGGTCAACAGTCATGCCTGGTTGTATTTTTAAGAAACCTTCTACGACCACAAGTTCCCCTTCTTTAAGTCCACTGGTAATCACTCTGATATTTTCTGATGAATAGCCGACCGTAACATTCCTTATATCGACTTTGTTGTCTGAACTGACCACGGCGACCTGTGTTGTCCCCTGTGTTTCTATGATCGCACGTTTAGGGATTACAAGGGCATTTTTCAACATGCTCACCTGTGCGCGTACCTTGGCATATTGACCCGGTCGCAGAGATCCTTTTGGATTAGCCACTGTTACATATACGTTTATGGTACCTGTTTTGGAATCTATTTGTCGATCTGCGAACGTAAAATGTCCTTTTTCCGGATAAACAGATCCGTCATTCAATACTATGGACACGTCAGGCATAACGTCTGTTGGGTTATCTGAAGATACCTTTTGATACCATATGTATTCATTCTCAGTGATCGGGAAAATAATCCTTATAGGATCTATATCGGAAACTGTTGTAAGCTGTGATTCAGGATTTACCAAATCTCCTACCTGGGCTATAGCCGCACCGGAGACACCGGATATCGGCGAACAAACCTTTGTCCAATCCAGGTTCAACTTGGCCTGTTCTAAAGCTGCCCTTGCTGAAGAAACTGCCGCCTTGTTCATATCATTTTGTCGACTGGCATCATCAAGTTCTTTTTTACTGACGGCTCCATCTGCCACCAACGGAGCATAGCGATTAACGTCCTCCTGTGATTTCCTTTGTGCAGCTTCAGCTTTTACAAGATTACCCTTAGCTTCATTAAGAGAGGCCTCATATTGTCGAGGATCTATCTCGAACATAAGTTGTCCCTCTTTTACAAAAGAGCCTTCATCGTAAGCCTTTTTTGTGAGGTATCCCGATATATGAGCGCGAATTTTGGCATTAATATAACCGTCCGTAGTCGCTACCCATTCCTTTATTATAGGCACATCTTTTGTAATCACCTCAGTAACTAGGACCTCTGTAGCGGCCTGTAAAGTTCCAGTGGCATTTTTTGCATGGAAATGTTTTTTCAAATAAAATCAAAGAGCTATAACAATAATGATAGAAATAATAATAACCATATTCAGTTTCTTTT
>JAPLFT010000222.1 GCA_026390535.1 Pseudomonadota bacterium | reverse complement strand
GTCCAAAAGTTCTGGAGATGTTCAACAAATATGAGTTCAGGAGAGCCCTTTATCAGATACGAGAAACCCGGGAAAGAATGAAAAATGATGGACAACAGGGAGTACAGGCTCCCAACGAAAATAATACGGAGAATCCTCGTTCAGATGAATCACTCAGGGATGATATGAATTATCTGGAGAGATTAAAAACTGAACCTACTGTCCCCGCCCAGCCTATAGAACAACCTGAAATGCGAGCAAGAGTCCTTACTCCTCAAACAGATGACGGTTCTGTTCAAAATCAGGGACAAGGACAGGTTCAGGAACAGGTGCAGGATCAAGGTCAGGGGCAAGAACAGGGACAAGAACAAGGACTGCAGCGGCAACAGTTGCAATTATTGCAACTGCAGCAACAACAGCAGCAGCAACAACAACAGCTTATAGATCAATCACAGCAGGAAGATAATCAAAGAGCTCCGACACGATATCCATATCCCCAGGTTTATAGGTAATTAAAGATGTTCTGGCACATATTAATCACAATATCTCTATCATTCAATATTTATGCAGCGGACCCAAAAGATATCGCAAAATATAAATCTTATACGGCTTATAAGCAGGCTATCTCCGAGTATAATAAACAAAATTATGAGAAAGCTATGGAGTACACGGAAAATTCCCTGACACTATATGCAAGCAATAAAAAGAGTAAGGAGCTTCTCACAAAACTAAAAGAAAAGGGGGAGGAATATTACACGACCGGTGTATCATTGGAGCATTTCAATAAGGAACTAGCCATTGAATATCTAAAGAAGGCACAAACCTTATTGAGATCATCCGATAAAAAGATAAAAAAGAAAGTAATCGATGCTTTGAATAATCTGCAGACGGAACGGACAGAAACAGATGATGAATAGAATATAGACAGTAACCTGTTTATTCTTTATTCAAAAGCACACTTTGTCAATCGCATAACACCCTATAATTATTGGTTATTGTGTGCGGCATAGATATTGCAGAATACATATACAATTGATAAAAAGGTTTTGCCTTATTAGAGGGGAGTTTTGATCGTGAATACTATCTGTCTCATGTTTTTAACGATCATTTTATCTTGTCCAAATTTATCCGGGCAGGATACAAAACGTTCCTTATCCACCGATGATCTTATAAAGATCGCCGCAACTACAAACAACTCGGAAGAATTGGTAATATCCCTGGCGGTACTTGCTGCAAAAGGAATATCCGAGACAAAAATTATAACGCCGTTCAGCTCCTTTCTTAAATCCAATCCGATAATAATTGAAAATAACGGCACCGATATAGATAAGATAACCGCTCAGGAAAAAGATAAACTTGAACAGGAAATATTAGTAACAAGATATAAAGAGTGGATGTCCGATAATAAAAATATATATTACAGTCCGGAGGCTAATAAAATATTTTATAGTATATTTCATATCTTCGGCGTGGAGTATAATACCAGATGGCAGTTGGCAAAATCTGATAAAAATTTCCCAGAACTTCTTGAATTACTTCACCGTGTTCCTTATAAAAATATATTTATATCCGTTGAGGCCTGGGAGAAAAAAGACGCACAGCCGACGCTATTGGATAAATGCATGTATTATTTATCCGATTTTGTGCAATACCCGCTAGCTTATATCTGCCCAGAAATGCCTGTTGTAAAACCCGTGACCGTACCGACTAATATGATGAGGGAGGTCAACGGTAATGTTGTTAGGGTTGCTGAGGGTGGATTACCCGTGATCAATAATAAATATTACAACAATCCTATTATGTCTCTTGAGAACAAATCTGTTATGACGCCAATCACTAAAAAAAGCGTAGCTGCGCAAAAGAAAATAACGGTTGAAGACTTCGAAAATAATATCAAAAAATGGCGACACTGGCATGATGTTCATCATATGCCTGAAGATAAATATTACATGGAACATCCAACATTCGATATCTCTGGTAAGAATGTTAAAGGGATACGTAAAAATTATGATCTGATGAAAGGAGATATATCAAGTGATATTCAAAAACACATATTGCAGTTTAAGGGCAGTTCAGATCCCCGTGTAGCCAAGCTGGTGTCTGAGGCAGAACAGATAATGAATGATATAGGTGAACTTCCAAAAATACCACGCCCCACGGCTGAGATCCAAACAGCGACAGTAAAAGCATCTACCAGACGACCTTATAATAAAGGAAAATTCTTTCTGGATGACGTAATACCAGATGAAACTATTAATATTAAGGGACGCCGGGTCCTAGTTATAGAAGATGAACATATACAACGCACACTTTATCTCGCGAGTATTAATAAGTATCTTAAACCTCTAGGCATAGAAGTAGACTTGGTTGAAACGGCAGAAGAAGCATTGTCATTCGCAAAGAGCAAACACTATGACATCATCTTCACAGATAGAAGTATGCCCCTACCGCACATGGATGGTTATACATTTACTAGCAAAATTCGGGAGGAGGGAATTAATTCATTAATTATTGATCTTTCTGCCTGGGGTAAAGATCCCGTTGAGTTATACAGAATAGGATATGACGGATGTGTAAGTAAACCTGTCAAGCTCAATGAAATAATAAAAAAAGCCATACAACACTATACAGGAGAAGGGATCATATAGAATGATATACTTATTTTTGATAAATTTATTTTTTTCATTTGGCTTATATTCACAAATTAGTGACGTTAACGGTTTTGGTCTAACATACAAAGATGTAGTTAAACTAGTACCCTCTGGGAAAAAAGGGGTGCTCATCGTATCTTCAAGCAGTTGTTTGCCGTGCAAAGCTTTAAGAAAGATTTTGTCTGAGAAAATGATAGATTACTCTAGAGTAAGTATCTTCTACATAACGATAGATAGCGGTTATGATGGATTACATTCATTGAAAGAAGTTAAGAGTTCTGACGCTATACAGCACGAATGGTACGATGTAAGGGCAGGGTTATCCATGTTCCCATATATTATATTAGTAGATACTAACAGGACCGTTGTTTCAAGATTCCCGGATATTGAGAATAACATATATGCATTCAAACAAACCGATCTTTACACAAATTATTATAAGAATCATCCCGATGAAGATTGGCCTGAGAATGAGTTATTCATGGATCAAGATAATCTGAAAAAGACTAAGCCTTATGTTTACAATTTCTATATAAATAATTATGGTTATTTAATGGCTTGGGAAGCCTTTTTTGAAAGTAAATGTGATACTCAATACCGTACATATGTTGAAAGGATTTTGGATTTTATTGAAAACAATAAAATTTGTATAGAGATCCAGGACGTAGCAAATAAATACTATAACAAAACCCTTAAGGATTAGCCCCCTCACAAGTCCATTTGTCAGTAATTTAATCTTTTAAGCAAACCACCGGATTCTTTGCCGCCCCAACCTCGTCACACCTTCTTACAGGAGTGCTGTGGGGAGCATTCAAAAGCACCTGGGTATTGTTCTTAGCCTCGTCTGCTATCTTTATCATGATGTCGCAGAATTTATCCAATTCCTCTATAGATTCCGTTTCCGTCGGTTCTATCATTATCGCCCCATGTACTACCAATGGAAAATATACCGTCGGTGGATGCATTCCGTAATCCATAAGTCTTTTTGCTATATCCATTGTTTTAACGCCGTATTCATTCTGTATCTTATCCGACAATACAACCTCATGCATATTATCGCCTTCAAAAGGAATATCGTAATAGCCTCTAAGACGTGCCTTTATATAGTTAGCGTTCAATACCGCCATGTCCGATACTTTTTTAACGCCTTCACGCCCAAGCATAAGAAGATATGTATATGCCTTAACATATACGAGGAAGTTCCCGTAATAGCCCTTTATCCTTCCTATGGAATCCTTGAGATCATATTTTAATCTATACTTTGTGCCTTCCTTAACAACTATAGGAACAGGGAGATACGGTACCAATTTTGAGGACACAACGACGGGACCGGAACCCGGACCACCACCGCCGTGTGGAGTAGCGAATGTCTTATGAAGATTGTATTGAATAACATCCACACCCATATCACCAAGTTTTACCTGACCCATCCATGCGTTTGTATTGGCACCGTCACAATATAGCAACGCACCTTTTGCATGAAGAAGCTGGGCAAGCTCGGCAAGATCACTCTCAAATAATCCAAGAGTGTTTGGGTTTGTAACCATTAACGCCGCTGTGTTTTCGTCTATAAGTGATTCAACATCGTGTTTTCTTAGTATCCCGCCCTTACTCTCAACAGAGATTACATCATGTCCCGATATGGAAGAACTTGCAGGATTGGTTCCGTGTGCGGTGTCGGGGATGATTATCTTTTTTCTAAAACCGCCATGTGCCTTGTGATACGCATCTATTATCTTGAGTCCAGTGCTTTCACCGTGTGCTCCGGCAGCCGGAATAAGAGTGATACCGGCCATACCGCTTATTTCTTTTAAGTCTTCTCCAAGTTCGTACATGAGTTGAAGTGCACCCTGAACATCATCCTCTTCCTGATAAGGATGTATATTATTAAATCCCCACAAATTAGCCATATCCTCATTTATCTTCGGATTGTATTTCATCGTACATGAACCCAGAGGATAAAATCCAGTATCAACACCAAAATTTAGATTTGATAATCTTGTATAATGACGTACAGCCTGAAGTTCGCTTACACTTGGAAGTCCCACTTTTTCCCTTAATAGAGAACCATTAGGCATCTTACTTTCAACATCACTAGCTGATCTTATATAGCTGTTAGATCTTCCGTTCTGGGATATCTCAAATATCAACGGTTCTTTTGTATTACTGAAACTGCTCAATTTGCATACCTCCTGCCTGTAGTCAGATATTCGTCTATAGAGGCCTTGTTGTGAACCTCTGTAACTGTTATCAATAATCCCTTGTCACCTACTTTATATCCCGGTAGGAATCCGGATGATCTAAGTCCGTTATAAAGTTTATCCCTGGCAACACTGGAAGATAACTCGACGACAAATTCATTATAGAAAGTCCCAGTGTATTTTATCTTTGCTCCTGTTTTTTATAGCTGATCCTTTGCATAATGAGCAAGATTATAGTTGGTACGCGCCAATTCCTTATAACCGTTCTCTCCGGTAACAGAGAGATATACTGCTGTCCTAAGAGCTACCAGTGCCTGATTACTGCATATGTTGGATGTGGCCTTTTCTCTCCTTATATGTTGTTCCCTTGTTGCGAGTGTAAGCACAAACGCACGATTCCCATCTACGTCCTTTGTTTCACCGATTATTCTTCCCGGAAGATTCCTTATATAATCCTTTGTGGACGCTATCACACCGCAGTGTGGACCTCCGAATGCCGGAGGATTTCCTAGAGACTGAATCTCCAATACCGCTATATCAAAACCAAGTTCCCTTGGAGACTTGAACATGCCAAGACTTGTTGTCTCTATCACAAGGGATATAGGTACAGCATCCAATTCCTTTGTGAGTGCTGCTATTTTTGAGGCATTGGATTCTATTATTCCGTAAAAATTAGGAGACTGTACTATTACAGCCAAAAGATCATTTGAATTATTTTTTATGGAATTAACATCAACTTCACCGGTATTTTTATCGCAGGATACTAAAACTATTTTTATTCCAAAAGGAGTAAGGTAATTCTTTAGCACCTCTATATATTCAGGATGAATGTTATTGGGCACGATTATGGATTTTTTCTTCTCTCTCTTGTACTTGTAGGCGACCAGCACTGACTCTGCCAGAGCAGTTGCACCATCGTACATAGAGGCGTTGGAAACATCCATGCCGGTAATCCTGCACATCATGGTCTGGAACTCAAATATCGATTGCAAAGTTCCCTGACTTATCTCCGGCTGATACGGAGTATATGCCGTATAGAACTCGGATCTTGATACGATGTGATTAACCACAGCCGGTATAAAATGATAATACACCCCTGCTCCCATAAAACATCTGT
>JAPLFT010000103.1 GCA_026390535.1 Pseudomonadota bacterium | reverse complement strand
TCCGACGCCACCCTTGCCGCCACCTACGGCCCATATTTTTTTATACGGACGTTTGTCTGTCTGTTTTACAGAAGCAGTATTTTGTTCGGTATTTTTGCTCCAGAGCGTATTCATCACTGACAAAGTTTAGACACGGTAAATGGTTTTGGCAATTATTTATATGACCGCTGTCAATTTTCCCTGGAATTTATAAGTCCTTTTTTCCTCAATTTTTCAACAAGGGTTGTCCTGTTAAGCCTAAGGAGCTTTGCTGCCCTGTTCTTATTCCAGTTGGTCCTGTTTAGTGCCTGCATTATAAGATCTTCTTCAAAATCTCTTACTATGTCGTTAAGATTAATTCCGTTTTCAGGCATTACGATCTTCGGCATAGAAACAAAGTTAAGCGTGCTTACAGAGGGCAGAGGTTTTTCATTCTTATTATCTGTATATTTTGAAGGAAGACTTGAAACATCAATTTTTCCGTCATGAAGGACAACAAGTCTCTCCAAAAGATTCTTAAGCTCCCTAACATTTGAAGGCCATGAATAGACTGTAAGGATATTTATTACAGCCTCATCTATCTCGATTGGTTGCTTACCATTTCTGGTGCTGTAATAGTTTATAAAATAATTAACAAGCCCCGGTATATCTTCTTTTCTGTCCCTGAGAGGAGGAACATTTATAGGTATAACGTTAAGACGGTAGAAAAGATCTTCTCTAAAATTATTTTCTCTTACCATCTGTTCTATATCTCTCTTGGTAGCGGCAATTATTCTTACATCTATATCAACAGCTTTTGTAGAACCTATAGGAAAGAATTTTTTATCCTCTATGATCTTAAATATCTTCGTCTGTGTGTTTAAAGACAGATCAGAAACATCATTCAAAAACAAAGTTCCTCCGTCTGCAAGTTCAAGCTTACCGGACTTGGAAGAAACAGCTCCTGCAAAAGCGCCCTTTACATACCCAAAAAGTTCAAGTTCAAGCGCATCGGAATTCATGGAACCGCAATCAATATTAACTATTATTTTTTTTGATCTAAGGCTGGTGTAGTGAATTGATTTTGCTATAAATTCTTTTCCGGTCCCGGTTTCACCTTTTATGAGTACGGTGGAGTCTGTCGTACCGGCTTTTTCTATTGCCTTTACAACGTCTCTCATATCGCTGCTTTTTGCTATTACATTGGAAAGATTCCCGCTCCTGTTAAGCTGTCTCTTCAGGTAAGTGTTTTCTTCTTTCAATCTTTTATGTTCTATGGCCTTGTGAGAAAGCTGGATAACATCATCTATATTAAACGGCTTTACCAGATAATGGAATGCGCCCCTTTTGGTAGCTTCTATGGCTGTGTCTATTGCGGCGTAAGCAGTCATCATTATTGCCGCTGTATTCGGCGCTATCTCCTGCATCCTGGCAAGAAGATCGAGCCCGCTCATTCCCGACATTTTTAAGTCGGTTATTACAAGATCGAATCTGCTTTCCGTTAAATATTCCAGAGCTTTTTCCGCACTATCTGCGGCAGTAACCTGATAATTATTATTTGTAAGACATCTGGAAACCGACGTTCTGTAGGTTGGTTCATCATCAACAACAAGAACTCTGGCTAGTGACATTGGTTTCTCCCCCTTTGTGTCAGAAAAATATCCTCCCGACACTTCCCCTAGTAAAAGTCTAACTGGTATCTGCCCTTATGTCAAATTTTTGAATATGCGCTATGGTCAAACCACCCTTTTCATAGTAGAAAAAACCAATTATGGGCAGGTTAAGATTCATTATCGGTTCGATATTCGTACTGTTTTTCATATTTTTGCTTATCTACAACGGTGACAATGAATATCTTCAGGAAAAAACCGCGGATAAAATATGGTATGAATTCACGGAAACAGTAAACGATATTGTAAGAAAAGGTGATCATATAACCTATGACAATTCCGTACTTTCGGTTGAAGGCGAAAAATGGAAAAAGTATAAGGATAGGTTCGCATACCAGGTTGAGCTCTTAAACATAAAAAATGCTCCTATCATGAGAAATTCATATTTACTGGAAACCAGATTTGAGGATTTTGAGGGTAAATATAACGTCTACTTCACCGTATATGAAAAAAACACCGGACAAATAATAGAGACCAAGAAAATAACAAGCGAACCTATAAAAGCCAAAAGTACAATACCGGCTTTGCTCGCCGTAGTTTTTGCCATAATAACGTTCAGACCCATCATAAGTTTGCTTATAGCAATCTGGATCGGCAGCATAATCAATAACGCCAATTCGCCCATCGTGGGTTTACAGCAGGTAATAGCAACTTACATCCCTGCCGGAATACTGGGAAAAGATTTTTCAAATCTGAAAATAATAATATCGTTCCTTCTTATTCAGGCGTCGTTGGCTCTTTTGTCATATTCCTCGTGTGCAAAAACCATAAAAGATTCCAATTCAAAATTTTTAAAAATACTTCCAATCCCTTTTATGGCCGTACATCCCTATATATTCTCCACGGTAGGTTCCTGGTGGTTTAACCTATTGACCTCAAAACCAAAAAAGTTATACAGATCATCCTTTATATCACAGTCTCTAAGTCTTGTTCTTCCGGCCTTGCTTTTTTCTCCGTATATCCTGTATATTCTGGCAATAGTAAGCCATCAACTTTCAATAATGTATATAAATCAAAGTCCTGTAGAATTATTTTTAAATATATTTCCATTTAGATTTTTTTCTTTTTCGATAATCGCGAGTATCATTGGTT
>JAPLFT010000348.1 GCA_026390535.1 Pseudomonadota bacterium | reverse complement strand
AAGTTTCCCACATGTTGATTGTTATGAATAACAATATTCAGATTAACCTTACTCATGCCTTGCCTCCCCGAATTTATAAATAATAATATTAACTAATATGGCTTTTGAATGTAGAATTGGCAACTATAAAGACGGGGGTATATTTAATGCGTATTATAGCGGTATCCATCTTTACTTTCATGCTCAGCATGAACACATTCGCCGATTTTGGAATAAAAAACGGAGAACTCAATGTAGTATATACCAACGACTTGGAAGGCAGTGTTGACACCTGCGGCTGTGCCACGGATCCCGGCGGCGGCTCGGTGAGACAAATTAATTGGTACAAAAAAAATAATCTTTCTCCTTTAAACACCATCTATATAAACGGAGGTAACACTCTTTTTACTTCCACCGACTATATGGATTACGAGGTAAAATATCTTAAATACGGCGCACAGGTCATTGCGGATTCCATGAGCATGATGAATATTGACGCATATACACCGGGTGAAAAGGATTTTGAAATGGGATTGGATTTTTTTATCTCCGTCTCCAAGAAACTCCCGGTACTCATAACCAACTCTGACAGCGGTAAATTCAAAAAAGATATAATCGTAAATAAGGGCGGATATAAGATAGGTATCCTGGGCGTAATATCTGAAAAATCACTTTCAAAGGAATTAGTTTCGGCCCTTTCAATAAAAGACTCAATAAGCTCATTAAAAAACGCCGTATCAAAATTAAAGAAGGATGTTGATATCATAATCCTGATAGCACACACGGGCAATACGGAATTCAAAACAATAATAAAGAATTCAAAGGACATAGACATAGTGCTTTCTACCGGCGTAAATGAGGAATTGACCCGTCCATTGATAGAAAACAACTCAATATTCATAAGAATGCTGCCGGGCGGTGACAGCATCGGTCTATTAAAATACATGCATAAAAAGAACGCTAAAAAGACCGATCTGGAGTTAGATAATAAAATAGATTTTTTGGGCAAGATATATGACGGTAAGAACGCATTAAGTACAAAGGTAAAAAAATATGAGGCGCTAAGTAAAACCTCAGCGCCCCAAATCTAATATCTTACGAATATCTTATTTATTGTTCTACAAAGGACGGTATCCCGGTATATCCACCGTTTACTATCTGGAATAATTCGCCTTTTGTACCGGTACTGTCAGTATGTATGCCTTCCGGAGCTGTAGCCGGTATTGTAGTGTTAGAGCCTACTCCCAAAGGAATTATCATATCAAAATAACATCCGGCGTTCTTATAAGAAGAAACCTTATTCAAGAATGTAAGTTTTGAGTTTTTAAGACCACTGCCAATAACGTCAGCCTTAAGAGTAATATCTCCGCACTCATCGGTAAAAGTAACGCTTATCTTATCACAGGCTACTGAAGCATTATTATTATCGGGATCAGTACATATCAGATTATTAGTGACATTAAGAGATGTTTTAACTGTCGGGAATGTAATTGCAAAACTGTCCGCCGCAGTCTCCACAGATATATCAAGATATGCACTGCCGGCTGTCAATTTCCTTGTAGAAGCGTCAACATTTGCGGCAAATCTTATTTTATAATATGAAACTGAACCAAGATCCTTTGGCGCCGGAAAAGCCTGATAATAAGTTGCCGTAGCTTTAAAATAATTTCTCAGTATGTCTGCTGCTGCGTAGCAATCACCCATAATAAGGCCGACTGCTTTGTATCCATAAAGACATACCCCTGTGGATGCATAGTGACCTGTGTTGTATCCCAAGAAGTTTGCAAGAGTCCTAAGATGCGTCGTATTAAGATTTGTAGGCGCATCAGTAGTTGCCCATACTGTATTAAATTTTGTTATAGGATCAACTGTTGTAGTCGTAGTAGTAGTTGTTGTATTGCTCGACAAAGATGAGAGCGGCTGGTACTCTCCCTTACTACAACCTGCAAGTATTACTGCTAAAGTTGAAACTATGATTGCCAATTTTTTCATATTCTTCATTTCCTTGTCCCCCCTCAATCTTCACTATCTACTTTAAAATATGCAACTACCATGCCGACACGGTTATACGACAGAACTCCTTGAAATTACTAGCAAAAAACAGGCATACAGACATTGCTACTATCTATGCCCATATATAAAAACCGGTCACAGTGTATATTTATTTTACAGTATTTTCTATCCAGTTCAGATAGTCCCTGGAGCCGAAAACTATGGGAAGTGCTATAATCTCCGGCACAGTGTAACTGTGAATATTCTTAATTATCTTTTCAATATTCCTATATGCGGTCTTTTTTGTTTTGATGACAAGAAGTGACTCTTGGGCGTTATCAATCTTTCCTTTCCAGTAGAATAAAGATTTGACTCCGTTGATTATATTCACACATGCACAAGCTTTTTTATCAAGGACGGCATCGGCTATTTTTTTTGCCTCTTTCCTTGACGGGGCTGTAACCAGTATCACAATATATTTCGTCATATTTTCTTTTTTATACTGACACTACTTTGTTGGTTCAGCATCACAATACTACCGGCCGGTGTCGATTCTGTAAGCCATACATTACCGCCGATGGTCGAGCCTTTTCCTATCGTTATCCTTCCAAGTATAGTCGCTCCTGAATAGATTATTACGTCGTCCTCAACAATCGGATGTCTTGGAATACCTTTTACGGGGTGCCCCTCTTTGTCCAGAGGAAAACTCTTTGCACCAAGAGTAACACCCTGGTACAGGCGAACATTCCTCCCGATAATTGTTGTTTCACCAATAACAATCCCGGTACCATGGTCCATAAAAAATCTTTCACCTATCTGGGCTCCTGGGTGTATGTCTATGCCGGTTTCTGAGTGCGCAGCCTCGCTTATTATCCTGGGTATAAGC
>JAPLFT010000107.1 GCA_026390535.1 Pseudomonadota bacterium | reverse complement strand
GTTTGAATTCAGCCCGGGATTCCCATTACCGCTGGGAACCAGTGTTACAGATAGTGGTGTTAATTTTGCTCTGTTCACAAGAGATGCCACCGGTGTTACCCTCGTTGTGTATGAGAGCGACAGAGATGAGATGCCTCTTTTCACTCATGAATTGAATTCTAAAATAAACCAGACAGGGGATATATGGCACTGTTTTGTTAAAAACCTGAAAGAAGGGCACTGGTATGGTTACTTTGTAAACGGCATTTATGATCCAAAGGGCGGTAGAAGATTCAATCCGAATAAACTCCTCATAGATCCGCATGCAAGGGCGGTAGTCCTTAATAATCCTCTACAGATACCGGAAATGTATGCATATGACAGGAAAAGCCCTCTTGCGGACTTAAGTTTTTCAGACTTAAGATCGGACAGGGTAGCGCCAAGGGCCTGTATAATAAGATCACAGCCCAACGAGGGTGTCAGGCACAAAAGAAGGAAATTAAAGGATCACATAATATATGAAATGCATGTGAAGGGATTTTCATTCAATAAAAACTCCGGCGTAAAATACCCGGGCACATTCAGGGGAGTGATGGAAAAAATTCCTTATCTTAAGGAGCTTGGTATCACAGCCGTAGAACTCTTGCCCATACATGCGTTCGATGATCAGTCCATAGTAAGGCATAACCCTGATGGTAAAGCTCTTAAAAATTACTGGGGTTATGATCCTGTGTCTTTCTCGTCTATACATCTTGCATATTCCTCATTCAGGGAGATCAGGGAGGCGATAAAGGAATTCAAGGAAATGGTCAACGCGCTTCATGATGCAGGTATAGAGGTAATACTGGATGTGGTTTTCAATCACACCGCCGAAGGAAATGAACTCGGGCCAACTTTTTCCTTTAAAGGCATAGATAATTCCATATATTACATGTTGGATAATGGAAGAAATTATAAAAATTATACAGGCTGTGGAAACACCCTTAATTTCAGTCATCCCGTTGTCAGGGATCTTGTAGTGGATAGTCTTCTGTACTGGGTAGTGGAAATGGGTGTGGATGGTTTCAGGTTTGATCTTGCATCGGTATTCAGCAGGGACGCACAGGGTAATATAATACCCAATGCGCCACTTGTTGAAAAAATAGCCGAACATCCGGTCTTAAGGGACGTAATAATGATAGCAGAAGCATGGGACGCTGCAGGAGCATATCAGGTAGGAAAATTCGGTGGAGCAAGATGGGCAGAGTGGAACGGTAAATTCAGAGATGATCTACGATCTTTCATAAAGGCCGATATTGGGAGCCTTGCCAACATTGCAGAAAGACTGACGGGAAGCCCGTCGATGTTTCTTTCATCCTCAAAATTTCCTTCAAACAGCATAAACTTTGTTACCTGTCACGATGGATTTACACTCTATGATCTTGTCTCATACAATAAAAAACATAACCTCGCAAACGGTGAAAATAATGAAGATGGATATAACGATAATAGAAGCTGGAACTGGGGTATTGAAGGTGATACGAGCGATGAAAAGATAAAAAAATTAAGATTAAAACAGATGAAAAATGCTATGGCACTTACCATGTTATCTCTGGGTGTACCCATGATAAATTCAGGAGATGAATTCTGCAAAACACAAAAAGGAAACAATAACGCATATTGCCAGGATAGCGAAATATCTTGGCTTGACTGGTCGCTGTTTGAAAAGAACAAGGATTTTTTCCGTTTCGTTAAGAATATAATCGGGTTTAGAAAAAACAATACCTCGCTAAGAAGACGCCACTTTTATAACGTGCCTGAAGGAGCCGATCTTGAAAAATTCAGGGACCTTACCTGGTATGGAGAAAAAGGGGAGGAACCCAATTGGAAACCGGATAATTATACAATAGCGTTCCTCATAAAGGGATGGACACCCATAGAGAGTTCCAGCGAGAGAAAATGCCATGACATCTTTGTGATAGTTAATAGTCACTGGGAGCCTCACTGCTATATACTGCCTAAGATCAAAGACAAAAAATGGCACTTTATCTGTGATACTGACAAGGAAGCTCCGAATGATATAGTAGACTCTGATCCGGGTAAGAGTCCCATACTGGACAATCAGAATGACTATACTATACAGCCTAGATCCGTAGTGATACTCATATCAAAGGAAGTAAACACGGAAAAAAGATAATATGAAAATCTATACATCTGAACATTCAAGAGAGGCAGATAAATATGCAATAGATCAGATGGGTATCCCCTCTGTTGTCCTTATGGAACATGCATCACGTGGAGTTTTTGAGGAAATAA